>JBHWRC010000057.1:0-15190 GCA_043426375.1 Anaerococcus sp. | reverse complement strand
TGCGTTTTTTTAGAAAGGGATAGAACTTGTATATCTTTTATTGGATCAAATTTATAAAAATTTGGTAATCTATTAGCAATTAAATCTAATAAAGTATTTTGAAATCCAAAAGAATTAGTATCTATAAAGAAAAAATCTTTATCAGGTTGGTTTAAAAAGGGGTATTTACCTTCATTTATCCTATGGGCATTTACAATTATATTAGATTCTCCAGCCTGCCTAAAAATCTTTTTAAGTCTAATAGATTTTGCAGGTGAATTAAGTATATCAGATAAAACATTGCCTGGCCCTACCGATGGTAATTGATCGCTATCTCCTACAAGAATTAGGCTGGTAGACTCCCCTATAGCATCAAGAAGGCTTTTCATAAGATAGATATCCACCATAGATACCTCATCAACTATAATATAGTCTTTTTCAATTGGGTTTTCTTCGTTATATTCTGCTATGGGTAAATCAGGTCTTATCCCGATTAGCCTATGGATAGTAATTGCATCGCTATCTGTAGCCTCCTGCATTCTCTTAGCCGCCCTACCTGTTGGTGCAGCAAGGGCGTATGTCATATCATTTTTGTCCAAAATTTTTGTTATAGCATTTATAATGGTAGTTTTGCCTGTCCCTGGACCGCCGGTTATAACAAGAAACATATTTTCGAAGGCGTTTTCTATAGCTATTTTTTGTTCTTTAGAGTAGCTAGTTAAATCTTCATCAATACTTACATCAAAAATATAAGGCTCTTTTATCTTTTTTGCAAGGTTTATGGCTACAGATTTTTCTGCCTTATAAAGTCCCTTTGAATAGACATAGGACTTTTCTTTTATTTCTACTAGTTCTAATTTTCCTGATAAGAGATCTGTTTCTATCTGAGCTGCTATAAGATTTTTATCAGCCTTTAATAGCTTGGCTGCCTCTTCTATAAGGTAATCTGCCTCAAGCGAAGTATGGCCATTAAAATCAGCCTCATAATCTATTACATATCGAAGTCCTGCTGATATCCTAAATGGAGAATTTGATTCCATTTGCATATTTCGAGCTAAGGAATCTGCCATATTAAATCCAATTCCCTTTATGTCTTCAATGAGTTTATAGGGATTAGATTTGACTATATCTATAGTATTTTCTCCATATTTATTATAGATTTTCATTGCAAGATTATAAGATATCCTAAGGCCTTGCAAATATTCTAAACTTTTTCTAGAATCTTTTGTTTCTTCTGCCGATAATTTTATATCTTCTAATTTCTTTTTGCCAATACCTTCTACTTCTATGAGTTTTTCTGGATTATTATATAGAATATCTAAGGAATCTTTTCCAAAAACATTATATATTCTCTCAGCAGTTTTTTTGCCAATTCCTCTTATATTACCACTTGAAAGATACTTTATTATTGACTCCCTATCAGAAGGTTTTTTCAGCCTAACATTTTTGATATTTAGCTGCTCGCCATATTTGTCATGATATATAAGATCACCAATGACTTCTATCCTGTCGCCTTCATTAAAAAAAGGCATAGTACCAACTATAGTTATATCAGAATCAGAAGTGACTAGCGTCATTACGCTATAACCACTTTCATCATTCCTATATCTAATGTTTGATACTATACCTTCTATTTTCATTATTCTACTTCTACTCTCTTTATGTCAGCTCCAAGCTTACTTAATTTCTCAACTATGTTTGAGTATCCTCTATCAATATGATAGATATCAAATACCCTTGTAGTTCCTTTTGCAACGAGTCCAGCCATTACAAGCGCCGCTCCTGCTCTAAGGTCTGTTGCCTTAACATCAGCACCATGGAGTTTTTCTACACCTGCTATAGTTGCCCTATTACCCGATGTAGCAATAACTGCTCCCATCTTCATAAGCTCTTCTACGTGCATGAATCTGTTTTCAAAAACAGTTTCTTGAATCCTGCTTTCTCCCTCACAAACAGTCATAAGAGCCATAAATTGAGCCTGAGTATCTGTTGGAAATCCTGGATATGGAAGAGTCTGAATATTGGTTGATTTAAGTCTATTAGGTGCCTTTACAATTATCCTATCTTCATCTTCTATTTCGTGAACGTATACTCCCATTTCAACTAACTTTGCTATTACAGGTCTAATATGAGATCCAATTACGTTATTAATTGTAACCTCACCCCTAGTCATAGCAGCTGCTGTCATGTAGGTAGCTGCTTCTATCCTGTCTGGAATTATTGTGTGGCGGGTACCAGTTAATTTTTCAACACCTTCTATAACTATTGTAGAAGTACCTGCGCCTTTGATATTTGCACCCATCTTTGACAGGAAAGATGCAAGGTCTACGATTTCTGGTTCTTTAGCAGCATTTTCTAGGATAGTTTTTCCTTCAGCAAGTGAAGCTGCCATCATTATATTTTGAGTTGCCCCGACTGATGGGAAGTCTAAATAAATTTCTGTACCTATAAGGCCTTCTTTAGCTTCTATAGCTATTTCGTCGTTATTAACCCTATTAATAGCTCCTAGAGCTTCAAATCCCTTTAGGTGAAGGTCGATTGGGCGGCTTCCTATATTACATCCACCAGGCGCTCTCGTGTGAGCGGCATGAAATCTTGATAGAAGTGGGCCCATAACCACGAATGAAGCTCTCATCTTATCCATAAGTTCATAAGGGGTTTCCGTAGTATTTATTCCTGAGGAGTCAATTCTAAGGGAATTTGTGTTAAGGTACTCAACCTTGCTACCCAAATGCTTAAGGACTTCTACCATAATTTCTACGTCCTTAAGTTCAGGAACCCCATCTAATATAATTTCTTCTGTACCTAAAACACAAGCTGCTAGGATCGGTAATGCTGAGTTTTTTGCACCCGAAATAGTAACCTCGCCTTTTAAAGGTCCATTAGAATTAATTACTAATATTTCTTTTTTCGTCATCTCTATTCCTTACTTAGTTCCAAATAATCTATCGCCAGCATCTCCCAAACCAGGAACTATATAGCCATTTTCATTTAGTTTCTCATCTAGTTGAGCAATATAGATTTTAACGTCTGGGTGCTTTTCTGCTAGCAACTCAAAAGCTTCTGGTGCAGCAATTATAGATAATAACTTTATAGACCTACATCCATATTCCTTAAGCCTATCAATAGCATCACAAGCAGAACCACCTGTTGCAAGCATAGGATCTACCACCAGGATGTCTCTATTTTCAACATCACTTGGAAGCTTGCAGTAGTATTCTACTGGCTGTAGAGTTTCTTCATTCCTATACATACCAATATGACCAATCTTAGCTGCTGGCAATACTTCTAGAACACCGTCAACCATACCAAGACCTGCTCTTAGGATTGGGACGATTCCAATCTTCTTTCCAGTAAGCCTGTAACCAATTGTATTTGTTACTGGAGTCTCTACTTCGTATTCTTCAAGCTCTAGATCTTTTGTAGCTTCATAGGCAAGCATCATAGCTATTTCTGTGACTAAAGCTCTAAATTCATTTGAACCTGTATTTTTATCTCTAAGAATTGTAATTTTATGTTTAATAACTGGATGGTCTAATACTGTTACATTTTCCATATTTACTCCTATATATAATTTACATCGTTTGCTGCTGCTTTTTTCATCCTATTCATTATACTCTTACCCAAATTTATTTCCCTAACTCCTTGAGCAAGAATTATGTCCACACCCAGCCTATCCATTTCTCTTAGATGGGAAAATAAGACATGGCTCATAGTCTTCAAATCTTTTTTCGATCCAAGACTTAAGCATACATAGTCTTTAAATTTATCCTTATCTTCTTCAAAGGCTAATATCCCAACTTTTTTACCTTCTTTTGAGTGTATCTCAGATAAATTCTTTATATAATTTGCAGAATCATTTCCAATAAATACTCTCATCTTTGCCTTTGGAGCGTAGTGCTTATATTTTTGTCCTGGTGATTTGGGGATTTTAGAATCATCGACTAGGCTATCATCTAGCTTAATATCATCGATAATTGACTTTAAAAATTCATAAGTATAAAATCCTGGCCTTAAAATAATCGCTTGGTCTGTCGAAAGGTCTATTACAGTTGATTCTATACCTATATTTGACTGACCACCATCTATTATAATTGGAATTACACCATCCATATCGTAGTAAACATCATCTGCATTTGTAGGTGATGGCCTACCTGATATGTTTGCTGAAGGTGCAGCTATAGGCGTCTTACTTTTACTTATTAACTCTCTTGCAATCTCATCTGACGGGAACCTTATTGCAACGGTATCCCCACCTGCTGTGACTGCATCGGGTATAAGTTTTGATTTCTTAAATATAAGTGTCATAGGGCCTGGCCAAAGCTCAAATAATTTCCTATGGCTCTCACTTATTTCCTCTACTAAATTATCTAACATAGATATATTGGAAATATGTAAAATTAAAGGATTGTCTGCCGGCCTATGTTTGGCCTTAAATATTTTAAGACAAGCTTCATTATTTAGGCCATCTGCACCCAGCCCATAAACTGTTTCTGTTGGAAAGGCAACAAGGTCTCCATTTCTTATGGAGCTTGCTGCCTTTTCGATTAATTTTTCATCTATATTTTCTCTATCAATTTTTAATACTTCTGTTTTCATTTAACCTTCTTATCTAAGATATTGTAGGTTGGATCTGCATGTAGGGTTAAGATTACCCCAGTGTTTTTTCTTATCTCTTTTTCTATAAAATCTATCTCATGGTGAAGTTCTGCTACAGTGAGGTTTCCTGGCACTTCGACGTGACAAGAGCCAGCTATATGGCCTTTTCCATATTGATGGATATCTAGATGGTGGAAACCTATTATATATTTGCCACTCAGAAGAATTCTCTCAATTTCTTCTTGTCTTTCAGAATCAATCTTTTCTCCCAACAAATAACCAACGGTTTCATTGAATAAATCAAAACCTGGCTTGGTTACGAAAAATGCTACTACTATTCCCATGGCTGCATCTAGGTTAAAGTTTACGAACCTTTGTAAAAATACACCAAAAATTATGGCCAAGGTTGAAATAATATCATTTCTAGCATCTAGCATGACGCCGAGGTTAAGGTCAGAATCTAATTCTTTATATAAACTACTATTAAGGTAATATATATAAACTTTTATAAGGATCCCGGCAAAAAGGATAACAAATGATAAGAAATTAAGTCCATTTGGGTTCCTATCATTAAAGCTTTTTGCAGAGTTTATAAAAAGCATAAGCCCCACATACATTATCACGATTGATACCAAAAGGGCAACCACATATTCCAGCCTACCATGGCCAAAAGGATGCTCTTCATCTGCAGGTTTTTTTGAAAAATTAGATCCCACAAGTGCCATAATAGACACTACTGAATCTGATAGGTTATTAAAAGCGTCATTTAAAATCGCTGTAGATTTTGTAAATAGACCTAAAAATATTTTAGAAAGGAAAAGCATTACGTTCATTACTATTCCCATCACTGAAGATAGACTTATTAGATTGAGTCTAACCTCATGGTCTTCTATATTTTTGTAATCTTTTACAAATTTTTTCGCCAAAAAATTAAACAATTATTCGTCCTCACCTATTTTTTCAAGCTTTCTAGTTTGGTCTTCTGCTATAAGAGAATTTATCATATCTTCTATATCTCCATTTAGAAAGTCATCTAATTGATAAACAGTTTTATTTATCCTGTGGTCCGTAATCCTTCCTTGAGGGAAATTGTAAGTCCTAATTCTTTCAGACCTATCACCTGTACCTACCTGGCTTTTTCTGTTATCAGCAATTTCCTTATTTCTTTTTTCTTCTTCAAGTTCATAAAGTCTTGCTCTTAAGACTCTCATAGCCTTATCTTTGTTTTTGATTTGGCTTTTTTCATCTTGGATGGCAACTACAAGGCCTGTTGGAATATGAGTAAGTCTTACCGCAGAGTCTGTTGTGTTTACGGATTGGCCACCGTTACCACTAGACCTATAAACATCTACCCTAATATCATTTGGATCTATATGAAGCTCAACTTCATCTACTTCAGGTAAAACTGCGACAGTGGCCGTGGAAGTATGAATTCTACCACCTGATTCAGTTTCAGGGACCCTTTGGACCCTGTGAACACCAGATTCATATTTAAGTTTAGAATACGCGCCTTCTCCTCTTACAACAAAGGTCGCATCCTTTATACCACCTACACCTTGGCTATTCACTTCTATATCCTCAGTCTTAAATCCAGACTTGTCTGCGTACATATTGTACATCCTGTAAAGATCGCCAGCAAAAAGTCCAGCCTCATCACCACCTGCACCTGGTCTTATCTCAACAATTACGTCTCTTTCATCATTAGGATCTTTTGGTATTAGGAGAATCTGCATCTCATTTTTAAATACATCAAGATTATTTTTATTTTCATCAATCTCTTCTTTTAGCATATCAATCATGTCTTGATCTTCTGCTTCACCCAGAAGCTCTTGGTTTTCTGCTATTGTATCTTCAGCATTTTTTATCTCTTCATATTTTTCCACAATTGGTTTAAGAGAGTTATACTCTTTAGATACCTTTCTAAACTGGTCCATATCAGCTAGTATAGCGGGATCAGCAAGTTTTAATTCTAATTGTTTGTAATTATCTCTAACATGCTCTAAATTTTCAAACATATTTTATCCTTTCTGTGCAATAATAAACCTATCAAAATCATTAAAATCTCTTAGATTTATGATACTTTTAAATCCTTGTTCTTTAAGTAGTCTATTTAAAATTTCTTTTTGATCATAGCCTATCTCAAAAATCAAGTGGCCTCCATCATTGAGGTAAGCTGGTGCTTGCTTTATGATTTTCTTATAAAATATAAGCCCATCTTCACCACCATATAAGGCTGACTTTGGCTCAAAATATAATTCTTTTTCTAATTTTTCATAATCTTCTTTGTTTATATAGGGTGGATTTGATATAATAAGGTCAAATTTACCGTCAATATTATCAAATAAGTCTGAATTAATAAAATCGACATTTGAGACATTAGTAATTTCCTTATTTTCTCTAGCAAGGCTTAAGGCCTTATTTTCTATGTCGGAACCTGTCACAAAAGAATTTTCGATATTTTTCCCAAGGCTAAGCGCGATTGCACCTGTGCCCGTACCAATGTCCAATATCTTATCTTTTTTCATAGTCGAATTTATTATATAGTCAACTATAATTTCTGTCTCAAATCTTGGAATCAGGGCTCTTTCATCTACTTTAAGCCTGAGATTATAAAATTCCCATTCTCCTATGGCATATTGGAGAGGATAGGCCTTCTTTCTCTTATTTATTATATCATTTAATCTATGACTTTGCTCGCTATTTAATTCTAATTCTTGGTTTAATAAGATATAGGATTTATTTTTGCCTAAGATATAGGTTAGGGCTATCAAAGTCGTATCATAATCTATTTTTAAAAAGTCTGATATTTTCATTATTTTACACAAAAATAAGGTAAGTTGCCTTACCTTATTATCTTTCATACTATTATTTTCTACCGTATTTTTTGTTAAATCTTTCTACCTTACCACCACGTTCAGCAGTTCTTTGTTTACCAGAGTAGAATGGGTGACAATTGTTGCAAACTTCTACTTTGATTTCTTCTTCTGTTGAACCTACAGTAAACTCGTTGCCACATGACACGCAAGTTACTTTGGCTTGGTGATATTCTGGATGTAATTCTTTATTCATAATTCACCTCTATTTTCCATTTCAATAAGCAATATAAATTATACCTGCTTTTTATTTTTAATTCAAGTTATTTAAGTGATGAATTTATCAAATCTATAAATTGTTCATTAGATTTAGTTCTTTTCATCCAATCTATTAGCTCAACTATTGATTCTGTTGTATTTAAGTCTGATTTTCTTAGTTTAAATACAGCATCCATTTCTTTTTTAGAAAGGAGTAGGTCGTCTCGTCTTGTTGAAGACTTTTCGATGTTGATTGCTGGGAATATCCTTCTATTCGAAAGTCTCCTGTCTAGGTGGATTTCCATATTGCCTGTACCCTTAAATTCTTCAAATATCATATCATCCATTCTTGAACCAGTATCTACTAAGGCAGTTGCAAGAATTGTAAGAGATCCACCATTTTCAATATTTCTAGCAGCCCCAAAGAATTGTTTTGGACCTACCAAGGCCAGAGGATCAAGCCCCCCTGACAAGGTTCTTCCTGACTGAGGAGTCATTATGTTATAGGCTCTAGCAAGCCTTGTTATTGAGTCAAGAAGAATTACTACATCTTTTTTCTCTTCTACAAATCTTTTTGCTCTTTCTAAAACCATTTCAGCTATATCTATGTGATTTTGTGGAGGCATATCGAAAGTTGAGGCGGCAACTTCTGTCCTCATTAGAACATTCTCAGGATCCCTATATTCATTTACATACCTAATAAAATCTGTGACCTCTTCTGGTCTTTCATCTATTAAAAGAACTATAATCTTAAGGTCATCGTAGTTTTTTTCGAGGGATCTTTCAATTTCTTTTATAAGTGTAGTTTTTCCAGCCTTAGGTTGGGAAACAATTAGTCCTCTCTGTCCTCTGCCAATAGGACTTATAACATCAATTATCCTTCCTGATATATTTTTCGAGTCGGTTTCAACACTTATCCTTTGATTTGGATATATTGGAGTCAAATCTTCAAATAAGTCTCTATTAAAGGCATCACCAGGTTTTATACCATTGACTGTGGATACGAAAATAAGCGGTGAAAATTTGTCTTTATCGTGTTTTTCTCTTGCAATTCCCTCTATATAATCACCAGTTTTTAACCTAAACATCTTTATTTGCTTAGGTGGTACATAGATATCGTCATCACCTGATTCATAAAGTTGGGTTCTTAAAAATCCAAAGCCATCAGGAAGAATTTCAAGGATGCCATCGCAATCAAATTTTGCTCCTAGATCATTTTCCCTAGCTTCTTTACTTTCTTCATCTTTACTTTTTTCTTCTTCGATAATTAGTTTTATTAATTCATCTTTTCTATATTTACTAATTGACTCAATCCCTAAATCTTTTGCGATTTCTCTAAGTTCAACTAGTTTTTTATCTTTTAAATTATCCATAATAAATACACTAAAAGGGCTATATTAACAGCCCCTTTCGCTTAATATATTATTTAGCGCTATTTTCGCTACCAAACATATCTATTTTTTCTTCTACTATTGCTTGGACTGCTTCTGTTCCTGGAAGAAGAAGTTTTCTTGGGTCAAAGCCCTTACCTTGTCTATCTTTTTCTTCTTCGATATATTTTCTAGTAGCCTTTGCAAATTCGATTTGGCATTCAGTATTTACGTTAATCTTAGATACACCTAAGCTGATTGCTTTTTTAACTTGCTCATTTGGAATACCTGTACCACCGTGAAGAACGATTGGCATTTTTACTGCATCAGAAATTTCTTGTAGTCTTTCAAAGTTAAGTCCTTGCCAGTCATCTGGATAAACACCGTGGATGTTTCCTATTCCTGCTGCTAAAAAATCAATTCCACAAGCTGCAAGATTTTTACATTCCTCAACGTCTGCAAGCTCTCCAGCTGATGTAACGCCATCTTCTTCGCCGCCGATTCCACCTACTTCACCTTCAACAGAGATGCCTTTAGCATGGGCTAATTCTACAATTTCTCTTGTTTTTTCAAGGTTTTCTTCGATTGGGAAGTGTGATCCATCAAACATTACTGAAGTAAATCCAGCTTCTATACATGCCTTTGCACCTTCGTATGATCCATGGTCAAGGTGAATTGCAACTGGAACTGTGATATTAAGATAGTCATGAAGGTTTCTAACTAAGTCTGCTACAGTTTTAAAGCCCCCCATGTATTTTGCTGCACCTTCACTTGCTGCGATAATTACGGCAGTTTTTTTCTCTTCAGCTGCAAGTAGGATTGCCTTTGTCCATTCAAGGTTATTAGTGTTGAAGTGGCCAATTGCATAACCTTTTTCATAAGCTAAGTCTAACATTTCTTTTGCATTAACTAACATATTTTCTCCTCCGGGCAAAGCCCTATTTTTTATATATTAATATCATACTTGTATAATAAAATTTTACTAATCAAGTTTTAAATCTTCATTGATATTTTCGATTATTTTTGATATAGCCTCATCAGCTGATATCTTTTCATTCTCCATTTCTTTTCTTGTAGAATATTCAACAACACCTTCGCTTGCGTCTTTTCCAACAGTTATCCTATATGGTATACCAATGAGGTCTCTGTCGTTGAATTTAACTCCTGGACGCTCTTTTCTATCGTCTAGGACAACATCAATTCTTTTTGCCTTGAATTTTTCATAAATTTCATCAGCTAATTTCGCTTGTTCTTCATTATTTGAATTGATGAGTGTGATTATTACCTCAAATGGTGCTACACTTGTTGGCCATATAATTCCTTTATCATCGTGGTATTGTTCTACAACTGCAGAGATTGATCTTGATATACCGATACCATAAGATCCCATAATAAATGGTTTTGCCACTCCATTTTGGTCTAAGAATTTGGCATCAAGGGCTTCTGAGTATTTTGTACCAAGTTGGAAAATATTTCCAACTTCTATACCACGAGCAGATTTGTAGGTTCCTGATCCATCAAAGGCCTCATCTCCTTCTCTTGCAAGGGTTAAATCTTCAGCTATCTCACCTTCAAAGTCCCTACCGTAGTTTGCGTTTAAATAGTGGTATCCAGCCTTATTAGCTCCAACTACAAGGTTATTGATTTGTGTAAGTGACTTATCTATAATAACTCTCACATCTTCTAGACCAATAGGGCCTGTATAGCCTGGTTGAGTGTATTTTGCAATTGTTTCGTCATCAGCCATTTCAATTTCATGCTCAGGCACTTTTAGATATGAGATTAGCTTTGCCATATTTAAATCCCTATCTCCTGGTATAAATACAAATACTGGCTCTCCTTCTACTATTAGATCTATTGCCTTAGCACATTTTATTTTTTCTTGGTTTAAAAATTTACTTACATCTTCGATAGTTTTCTTATCAGTTGTTTCAACTAATTCTAGTTCTTTTTCTTCTTCTTTTATAGAAGGTATTATGCTTCTTGCTTTTTCATCAGTATAGGCATTATCATTATTTTCTGTATAAAGAATTACTCCTTCACCACTTTCAGATAGGGCGATGAATTCATGTGATTTATGGCCACCCATAGCCCCTGTATCACCTTCTACAATCTTATAGTCAAGTTTCATATGATCGAAAGCATATTCATAGGCCTTCCACATATTGTCATATGATTTTTCTAGTCCTGCCATGTCCACATCAAAGGTATAGGCATCTTTCATTAAAAAGTCTCTCGACCTATTAATACCAAACCTCGGTCTTTTTTCATCTCTAAATTTATCTACAATTTGGTATAAGTTTAGTGGAAGTTGCTTATAAGAATTCAATTCATTTTTTACAAGGTCTACAAATGATTCTTCTGCTGTTGGTCCTAGGGCATACTCTCTCTCATGCCTGTCTTTTATTTTAAACATTTCTGGTCCGAATGTTTCCCACCTACCTGAATCATCCCAAATTTGTCTTGGTTGAAGGATTGATGTAGAAACTTCTATAGCTCCGTAGCTATCCATGGCATCTCTTACAATTGCTTCTATTTTATTAAGAACTTTTTTACCAAGTGGCAAAAATGAATAGATTCCTGATGCTTGTTGCCTAATAAAAGCACCTCTTACTAGAAGCTTATGACTAGCTGTTTCTGCATCAACCGGATCTTCTCTTAGGGTTGGCATATAATAGTTCGATAATTTCATTAACTTACACTCCTCATTGAAAGACCAATTCTTTCTTTTTTCTTATCAATTTCTATAATTCTAACACTTACCACCTGACTATTTGTGAGCTCATCATGTGGATTTTTAACAAATTTGTCTGCTATCTCTGATACGTGAACTAGGCCGTCTATTCCAACTCCAATATCTACAAAGGCCCCAAAGTCAGTTATGTTTCTGACTTTTCCCTTAAGAACCATGCCTATTTTTAAATCATCAATTCCCATTATCTCTTTTTTAGTAAGGATTTCAGGATTGTCATCCCTTGGATCTCTACCTGGCTTCTTAAGCTCAGCAATAATATCTTTTAGGGTTGGAATGCCCGCTTCAAGTTCTTCAGCAGTTTTTTCGACGTCTATTTCATCTAAATTCATTCCTTGAAGTTTTTTAGCAATCTTATAAGACTCTGGATGGACACCTGTATTATCTAAAATTTCAGGAGATGAAGGAAATCTTAAGAATCCAGCGGCAAGCTCGTAAGTCTTCTTTCCCAGACCTTTTACTTCTAAAAGGTCTTTTCTATACTGGATTTTTCCTTCTTTAAAATCTTCTTCTATTCTTTTAGCTAGATTTTGATTTAGACCCGAAACGTATGATAAAAGTTTGTAAGACGCATTATTTATTGCAACTCCAACTTCGTTTACAGCGTCCTCCACGACTTTAGAGAGTTCTTCGTCAAGCTTTTTGCCATCAAGATCGTGTTGGTATTGACCAACTCCGATGTGTTTTGGCTCAATTTTCACTAGCTCTGCCATAGGATCTTGGAGACGTCTTGCCATAGAAATTGCCCCCCTGATAGTTACATCAAGATTTGGAAACTCCTCTTCACCGAGGCTTGATGCAGAGTAGACACTTGCTCCCGCCTCATTTACAATAGCATATGAAACTCCACTGACCTCTTTAATTAACTTATCAATTACAAGTTCAGTTTCCCTTGAAGCTGTTGCATTACCAAGGGCAATTAAGGTCACCCCGTACTTTTCGATCAAATTTTTAAGGGTTGCTATAGATTCTTTTTCCTTTTTATGGGGTTCAACCGGATAAATTACAGCTTGGTCTAAAAATTTACCATTCTTATCAACTACAGCTACCTTACAACCTGTTCTAAACCCTGGATCAAGTCCCATAACAACTTGTCCCTTTATAGGCCTTTGTAATAAATAGGGCTTAAGATTATCTCCAAAAACTTTTATTGATTCTTCGCTGGCTTCTTCCGTAAGCTTGTTTCTCAGCTCTGTAGTAATAGAAGGTAGCATTAGCCTTTTGTAGGCATCATCTATGGTAAGATCTACAAGTTCTTTTTGATAAGGATTAAAATCATATCCTTCGCTTACAAGTTTATAGATTAATTTTTTATTATACTCATCTGAAAACTCAATCTTGACCGATAATATATCTTCTTTTTCAGCCCTATTTATAGCAAGGATTTGGAAAGATTTAAGAGCTTTTAACTTTTTAGAAAAGTCATGATAAGATTCATAAAGACTATCTTCTTCAGCTTTAATTTTTGTAATTAAGCTTGCCCTTAATAAGCCGTCACGCCTTATTATATTTCTCGCATCAATGTTATTTGCAATATCTTCTGCCAAAATATCAAGAGACCTAGAAATAACTTCTTTTTCATCTTCTAATCCTTCGGTCAAATACCCCTTTGCTTTTTCTAGAGCTTCATTTTCACTTCTAATATCATTTAAAAGACTATTTAATAATGTTTCTAGATTAAATTCTCTAGCTATGTCGGCCCTAGTTTTTCTTCTAGACTTATAAGGTGCGTATATATCCTCAAGTATCGTTAGAGAATTACTTGCTAGAATTTCCGCCTTTAACTCATCAGTTAATTTTCCTTTTTCATCAATTAACTTTATTATCTCTTCCTGTCTTTTCTCAATATTTCTAAGCTTGTTAAGATTTTTTTCAATCTCCCTTATCGCAACATCAGTAAGATTGCCTGTAACTTCTTTTCTATATCTTGCAATAAAGGCTACTGTTGAGCCTTCATCTAAGAGTTTGATAACATTTTCTATGCTATCTTCTTTGATATTCAATTCTTTCGATAAAATTTCTGTAATTTGCATAACTTCCTTATAATAAAACTAACTTCAAAAAATATATTAACATTAAATGACCTGGATAGAATAAATAAAAGCCATATTTAGAATACTTGCCCCTTTTACCATTGTATAAAAGGATAAGTGGAATCGATAAGTATACTATAAAAGGTATATAGAGAGAATATCCAGTAACATAGGCCTCAAAATAAAAACTTAAAAAAAGTACTAATGCTGTCAAATACTTATTGCTAAATGATAAATACAATAAGCTTATAGCAATAATTCCCTTGTAGCTATAGTCAGTAAACATCATTTGAGCTAAAAAACAAAATAGTATTGCAATTATGAGCATAAGAGATATCTTTATATATACTTTGAAAGACTTATCTTCTATAACTTGCCAAATATATATAAGTAAAGCACCCAAAAATAGTGTGAATATAACATTTTGATTATAGTACTCGAAAATTGTATTTCTAAAGGCTAGGTCATAGGGTATTTCTGATACTAAGGCAAAAATAAATAACCTTTTAAGATAAGATTTTTTATCCTTTGTTAATACCATGCCCTGGGCAACCATAAAACAATATATAGGCATTGCCACTCGGCCTATAAGCATAGATAAATCTGCAATTCTTATGTATCCTAAGATATACAATAGATAAGATTGGGCCAAATGACTTAAAAACATAGTCAGACATGCAATAATTTTTAAGTGTCTAGATGTGAAAAAAGATCTATCGCTTTGCCAAGTTTCCAAAAATTTCTTATCCATATCAATAATTATCCTTAACAAAGTTTATCTTGTATTTTGGAAAATCCATCGTTATTACTTTTCCAGATATATCAAGAGCTTCTTTTGTATCTGAACCTAAAACTTTGCTTGGATCATAAAATACAACTTTAAAACCCTTATTATCACAAGGTGATATACTAAGCTCAAACTTATAGTCATTTCTATTATAGTAATACTTTAATAACATATCTACAAATCTACCATAGTCATAGTCATTTATTTTATCAAATTCTAACTCTACTTCATACTGAACATCCTCGTATAGATTAAAACTAGGTTTTTTGCTAGTATAGGTTTCTTTAGTATCTTTGCCTAAATCTGTAAGACTTATTGTTGTAGTATTTCTAGAATCAGAATTCTGTAACATATTTATCATGTCAGTATTTGATAGGTCTTTTTCAATGTTTCTTATAGTTTCTTCCCTATCCTTTTCTTCTTTGATATCTGACATTGAAATAGGATTTGTAAAAATATTTTTATCTTTATTTGAAAATATTTTTACATCATCTTCTACATGATTATCCTCTTCCTTTAGATTTTTTTTGATAACCCTATTTTGATTCTTGTTTAACTTTTCTCCATTTATATAGGCATCTATATCTTCAAAATCCATA
>JBHWRC010000056.1:0-16832 GCA_043426375.1 Anaerococcus sp. | reverse complement strand
ACTCTCAGCTGATGGGAAATTGCTGATTGTGTCATGTTAAGTAATACAGCGATATCACAAACACACATTTCAGCTTCATGTAAAGCCCATAATATCCTGATTCGTGTTGAATCTCCAAATACTTTAAATAATTCTGCTAGATCATAAAGGATTTCTTCTTGAGGCATTTTATCTCTAACTTGATTTACAATATCCTCATGAATTACATTGCAGTCACATCTTTCAATTGAATTAAATTTTTCACTCATATTATCACCTCTTTTTAAATCATTTTATATGAATACTTGAACAATCATTCATACGTTGTGTATTTATTATACTCTTATTTTTTTCTTGTGTCAATAGTTATATGAGCATTTATTCAAGTGTTTTTTATATTATTTAAAATATCTCAAAAACATCTACTAAGACATTAGTACCATCCTTTCTCGGTATCCTGTTCCATACATATCCTTTAAACAAATCCTTAAAAATAAAGACTTCACCTTCGTACAAGTTTTCGGTTTCTTTAATAGCTTCATCTAACAGCTTATTACATCACTCATGTGGTCAACTCGTTATCAATAACCTTATAAACAACATTTTTGATAATATCACATGGATAAATCATGTAAATGTCAATGCAAAAACCGCCAATCAAGAGAACCTAACTCTTAATTGACGGTTTATATTAGTATTAAATCATACTTCCATTTCAATTCCAGATTTAAAGCATATTACAAAGTGGTCATCATAAACACTAACATTCTGGATAATCTTCCTTACTAGGGTATCATCATATCTCAGAGTATGGTATTTTATTAGTGATAACATAATTTTGTACAAAAGTGATCATATAAAAATGTACATTTATTAGATATAATCTTGTAGTTAGCATCGGAGGGATGACATGATGATCAGCTACAAGATAAATAATAATATAGAGATTAATACAGTGAATGATGTATTTAAACTTTACCCACTTATTGAAAGTTGATTAAAGATTAACAAAAGTGATATTGCAAGAAAACTTAATATTGATAGGAGAACTGTTGATAAATATATTAATAGATTCGTAAAAAGTAAAACTAAAAAGAAGAAAGCTAAATCTGATGAATTCTATGATTTGATCAAAGCTCTTCTAGATAACAACAAAAAGGTTTTTGCATACCATAGAATCCTTTGGCAATATCTGGTTGATAACCATGGCGTTAATATTCCTGAGTCTAGTTTCAGAAGATACATATCTAAACATAAAGAGTTTAATGATTACTTTAAAAAACATAGTTCGTTTAAAGCACTTCCTACTGTTAGGTTTGAAACGCAATATGGAACGCAAGCCCAACTAGATCGGAAGGAATCTATGGATTTTGTTCTTTATTCTGGTGAAATAGTGACTATTAATGTTATGGTGCTTCTACTATCAAACTCAAGATTTAGAGTATACAGAGTATCTTTAACGAAGTCTCAAGAGGTTTTATTTTTTGATGTAACTTAATAATATACGCAAATAACCCCCTTAATCAATATGAATAGAATCTAGTCATATAATTAAGGAGGTACCTTTACTCATAATGATTTTTTTTGTGGGAATTTATTGTCATATAATGTGACTCTCTACATCTTAGAAACTTCTACTTTGATAAGCTTGATAAACTGGGATTTGTCGAGCTCTTCGCATCCTGTGCCCATACTACGATTCGCTAGTTCGGTAAATTTGAAAAAGGTCCAGAACTGTCCGCTTCAGCGGCCAGAAAGTCTGGACCTTTTTAATTTACACTCCTAGCTCACCGTAGTATAAACGGGCAGAGGGATGCTCATTGCTCGAAAATTCCAACATAATTGTGAAGTTCAACAGCGCAATGAAGCTCATCTCCCTACAAATTCCAATTTATCTAATTCTATTAGATCAAATAGTCTACTATTTTAAAATAGCCTCTCGCCCATGTAAACTCTTACAGTAAATATTACAATCTTGTTATCACTGTATTACCATTTATCTTAGCTTTACCCTTTCGTGTAATATACTTTTCAATATCAAAACCATTTCTCTCATCATAATCTTCCAATAACTTGTAATTCTTATGCTTGGTAATATCATATTTATCGGATAAGAATGGCCTGACACCTCTTAGTTGTAAAATACATTTTCCACCATCCATTACCGTAATTTCATCTTGGCTCATTAAATCTTTACCCGTCTTTTGATAGTTCAGCCCAAAGCTCTTTTGATTTGACCTGTTTTCTGACGTGTTATATAAGTCTATCGTTTCTTTGCCCAAGGTTTCAGATAGTTCTTTTAGTGTTGTCTTTTCCTTGCCACCTAGAAAGAGTGTTGAATCACAGTTACCTATAATCGTGTCTGCATGGTCTTTATAGATGGCCTTAAGTTGAGACTGAGCCTGTAAAATAATACTGGCTGAAATTTCCCTAGAACGAATGGTTGCTATTAGCTTTTCAAACTTTGGAATTAGGCCAATATTGGCAAACTCATCAAGTAAAAATCTGACATGAACTGGGAGTCTACCACCATAGACATCATCTGCCTTATCACAAAGTAGGTTAAAGAGCTGAGAATACATAATAGACACAACAAAGTTAAAGGTATCATCGGTATCTGAAATAATGACAAAGAGTGCTGTCTTCTTATCTCCTATAGTATCTAGCTGTAATTCATCTTCACTCATTAAGTCTCTTAGCTCCTTAATATCAAAAGGGGCTAGTCTTGCTCCACATGAGATGAGAATGGATTTTGCCGTTTTACCAGCAGCTAATTTATATTTCTTATATTGCTTTACCGCAAAATGAGTAGGATCTTTTCTTTCTAGGGCATCAAAGAGGTGGTCAATGGGATTTTTATAGCTCTCATCATCTTCTCTAACCTCTGAAGCATCAATCATATCTAATAGGGTTGCAAAATTCTTTTCTTCTTTAGGTGCTTCATAGAAAATATAGCCAATAAGGGCTGTGTAATAGAGTTTTTCTGCCTTTACCCAGAAATCTTCTCCTGCCTTTTCACCTTCTCCTTTAGTATTGGCGATTATTGTTTGAACAAGCTTTAAGATATCTTTTTCGCTTTTCAGATAGGCAAATGGATTATATTTCATTGATTTTTTGAAGTTGATTGTATTTAGGACTTTAATATCATAGCCATTTTTCTCAAGCATCTTTCCACACTCGATAATAATCGTCCCCTTTGGATCAGTTACCACATAAGAAGAATGCATCTGCATGAGATTTGGCTTGACATAGAATCTTGTTTTACCTGAACCTGAACCACCTACTACCAATACATTCTTATTTCTCGCATACTTAGGATTCTTTGGTCTGGAATTCATAGTTAAATATTCAGTTTGAGTAAGAATAACATTGTTTTGGAACTTGTCATCAATATATGGCTTAATATCTTTTTTAGTTCCCCATCTGGCTGAACCATACTCTTCGCCTTCTCGAAGCTTTTTAGCTTTCTTGCCTTTAGTGTAAACAATAGCTTTTACGAGTCCAGCAACTACTAAACCTATCACTAAATCATTTGCTTTTAAACTTGGTAGAAAACTCATTGTCTCTATTTGCAAGATAGCTGTAAAAACCCTATCTATAATATCTCCACCGACATAGGCATTAACGTGCTTGGAAAAAATATTTCCAAAATAGAAAATAAGAATGTAGGGTAGCCATCCAATCATAAATTCCTTTGGACTGTCTATCTTCAGAGCATCTTTTACATCCTTTAAAATCTTATTAATCACAATGGAAACCACCTCCCAATAAGACTAGAAAATAATTCCTTCCTTTTGGTGTAATCAGCGTTTGAATACCAACTAGTCTTCCATCTTCACTAATCCATTCCTTCACTTCAAAATAGCCTTTATTTTTACGGGAATAAGGAAGAAGTCTTTGATACTTATCTCTATACACAAAATCATTGGCTAACAAAAAATCGATGAAGGCTTTTTGCGGAATATTCAACTGCTTAGCTGTGTTTCTAAAATTAGTGAGTAGGTTCTTATCTACCAAATGGTCATAGTAATTCGCTTTTGGTTCTAACTCTTTTATTTTTTGATTCTTTTCTTCAATCACATTATTTGCAACTAGCATAGATTTTGCTAGTATTTCTTCGTTAGTTAGCTTTTCTTGACCCGCAAAATAGCCTCCATTCTTTCGAATACTAGGAAGGACTTCTTTAGTCACCCAATGCTTAAATCTCTTTGCCGATGGTAACTTAGATGAGAGTATCAGGGAATAAAGACCTGACTCATTAATAGCTGTCATACTTCTCATCTGTCTACCGTCGTGAATCCCGACGTCAGCTCTATCCTCAATATCAACATGTCTAGCCAAAGCATCCCTAGTATTTGAATATCCTAGTTTTTCAGCAACTTCTTTTCCTAAAAAGAAAAACTCACCGTCTTTTTCGATAACAGTGAGTTCTCCGAATTCCTTATTATTAAATTGTAAAATATTATTCATAGACTTTGCTCCTTGTGTTTATTCTTAACCTTATC
This sequence comes from Anaerococcus sp., assembly GCA_043426375.1. GTDB lineage: Bacteria > Bacillota > Clostridia > Tissierellales > Peptoniphilaceae > Anaerococcus. The sequence goes on along the minus strand of JBHWRC010000056.1, from coordinate 12,348 downwards.
GTTAGTTATAGTCTCTTTAATTTTTTCTTTAAGCTGGCTAATTTGCTTCTTTACCGATTGCTTCTTATCGTATTTCTGTTCAGCCTTTTGCAAGGCTCTACTGAAAGCCACGTCCATTATCTTGGTGTCTTTCGCTTGAAAAAAGACATTATAATTGCCTGTTTCTTTATCTCTTAAGACTGAAAATTTAACTCCATGCTTATTCAACTCTTTTCTAAGTTCTTTTAATTCGGGGTCTTTCACTTCTATTTCTTCCAGCTGGCCTTTTTTCACCATGTCTTTTAGCTTTATCTCATTGCCTTCTTGCTTAATGTATTCCTCAAGGCCTCCAGCCTTCTTTGATTTAGCCATAAGTGTCTTTATTGCCCTTAAAAGCTCGTCTGCCATTTTCTTGCTGGCTCTAAATTGAATACTTACAGTTCTATTAGATATATCTTCATTAATCATCTTTCTTCACCCCCAAAGAGCAAGCTATTTGCGTGTTGCTTTATCTTGTGACTTTTGATTTTTTTCCTATAATCTTGACCAACAACGACTACAGGTATGCACATTTCAATAATCCTTGAATAAATTCGTTGATATTCCATCTCTTTAGTATTTTCTATAGTCTCAAAGGAAAGATTCGTTGTAATGATTGTAGGTTTTTGCTTTTGATACCTGGCATTAATTACATTGTAAACTTGCTCTTTAGCATAACTAGTATCTCTTTCAATACCTAAATCATCTAAAATGAGTAACGGAACATTGGTAATCGAGTCAATATATTTATTCTTATCTAAGCTAAATCCTCCCGATTGAAGGTCATTGATGATTTCAGCAAAGTTCCTCATTTTTACAGATAGCAGTTTCTCTTCAATCAAGTAGTTTGCTATACAGGAGGCTAGAAAAGACTTTCCACTTCCCACACTTCCATAGAAAAGTAAACCTATATTATCCTTTTGCATTTCTTCAAAGTTTTTGGCGAAATTTAGTGCGACAGTATAACTCTGCTCTTTTTCTCCCTCGTAAGATGAGAAGCGATAATTCCCTGCAACAGGGGATTTGAAGCATGATTTTTTCAAAGAAGCTATATGCTGTAACTTCTTTCTTTTCTCAAGCTCTTCTTCTTTTTTTCTATCGCATAAGCACTTCTTACTGAATATATGAATGTTTCCTAGTAAATTAATCGGCTCAAGGTCTAACTGTTCACCACACTCTTTACAGTAAACATGACCGTCTATAAAAGCATCTGTTTCTGGATTTAAGGGGAATTCAATCCCCTCTATTAAAACTTTTTCTATCATAAATGTTCTCCTCTCTCATATTCCTCTAAACTTGGTATATTGCTTTTCTCACTTCTTGTTTGTTGCCCTTGGTCTTTGTAAAACCAGGAAAGAATTGTCGCTTCATGATCCTCATAGGTTCTTCCTGTACTTTTCAAATAGCTTGATAACCTTTGAATGTAATTTTCAAGTTGATTTGAAAGAATGGTCTTTAGATTAGATAATTCCTTATTCGATAAAAAGACATTTTGAAAAGCTCCAAAAACTTTTTGCTCCTGATTAAAATCAGTCTTAGTAGAATCAGTCTTAATATAATTAGTATTAGTAGGGTCAACTTTCTTAACTTCTTGAAGTTCAGTTTCTTTACTTCTATAATTAAATTTCTTAACTTCTTGAAGTTCAAAATCTTTACTTCTAGTAGTTTGATTTTCTAACTTCTCATCCCTGTAGCTAGTAAAGTCTTTTACATAGATAATGTTAGGTTTCCCAAAGCCTAATCTCTTTCTTTCAATTAGGCCGATTCCTCCAGTGTTTTTGTCCAGCTCATCTAAGGCTTTTACAGCTGTCGGTCTAGACCTATTTATTGTTTTCATTATCTCTTCAATAGTAAAAATAATATAAATTCGTCCTTCTTCATCTAACCAATCATTCTTAGCTGATAAGCTTATACGATCAAATAGGCAGGCATATAGAATCTTTGCATCTGATGAAATGGTCTTAAATTGCTCTCCCATTACCAAAATCTTGGGTAGCATGAAAAACTGAAACCTTTCTAAATCTCTTTTATAAAAATAGTCAAACTCCAATCCTGCACCTCCTTTCTTTGAAAATAAAAAAGACGACAGAGTTTTTAATTCCATCGTCTTAGTCTTAATATTTAATTTTTGTTGTTAGATACTTTTTAGTGCTACTGTAATCTTACCTAGTCCAAACACTAATTTTTCTGCTATCAATGGTAGCCCATAAGGACTAAGCAAGAAAGCTATAATTAATGCTATTACGCCTAAAGATGTTTCACCAGTTACAAAAGAAGCTATAGCTCCAAGGACTATCAAGCCTGAAATTATATTTAATAGCCACGTTCCTACCCCTAATAAAAAGGTTAGAAGAAAAGTGAAAATTGTTAGGAGTAATGTGATATGAAAAAGTAAGATTCTTAAAATCAATCTCATCTGAACCCCTCCTTCATTTATTTAGTGACTGGTGTACTTTTTAGAACAATTATCGGTAATAATTACTCTAAAAAGCACACCAACCCATATTTCGTTTCTCTAGTAGAGGGCTTGAAAGCCAGTCACCATCGTTACTATCTGCCGTTATCATAATTATGACACGAGACCCGCAACATGGGTCGTAGACTCGGCCCTTGTATGGCTCGAGAATTTCTACAAGTGTCCTTACTATGGATGTAGGGGTGTAGAATTCTCCTGCGTTTTTGCCTTCAAGACTTGCAAATTGAGCTATAGCGTATTCATAAGTCCTGCCTAGGATGTCTTTTGACGAACCGTGGTCTTTTAGTTTTAGATTGTTGAATAAATCTACAACTTCACCCAGTTTTCTCTTATCAAGCTCAGGTCTGGCGTAGTTTTTTGGCAAAATCCCATTAAGCCTTGGATTTTCTTCCTCTATAGAAATCATTGCATGGTCAATTATCTCGCCAATTTCTGGAATGGTGGACTTTGATGCAATATAATCCCACCTAGCTTCTTTTGGTACGAAAAATATATTTTCTGCTGTATATTCGTCCCTATCTTCTGCAAAGTCTTCCCCGTCTTCTAAGAGGCTTTTGTATTTTTCTTCAAAAGAATCTGATATATATTTCAAAAATATAAGTCCTAAAACAACGTTTTTATATTCAGCTGCATCAATATTGCCCCTAAGCTTATCAGCCGCAGCAAAAATTTCTTTCTCAAAGCCAAGATTGGCTCCGGTAATTTTTTCGGTCATATCTACTCCTCATTTTGTCTAAAAGCATGGATTTTCTTATTATAATTATAACACAAAAGGCTTGTATAGGGTAATTGTTGGAATGATTAGCTATACTCCGAATTGCTTGGTCTTTTGTTTATGAGATCTCTCGTCACTCACTGCGTTCGTTCCCACGAGACGGCGCCGTGGTGTTTTTCGAAGACGGAACACCCATGTGCCATCTCGAGGAGTGAAACGACGAGAGATCTTACGAATACGGGGCCCATAAGTACGAAGGTGCATCCCTATCCTTTGTTTATTTATACATTTATTTCCTTCGAATATCCTGGTCCTTGATTTATAAGGTCTCTGGGCGCAGGACTTGTTTTTCCCATTTTAAAACCCCGCTTAGTTAGCAGGGTTAGTTGTTTACCATATTTTCTATTATCTCTATAGATTCTCTGTAGGATGGGCTTTCTATATCTGGTGTGGTTGGGTTTTCTTCGTTGATTTCTCCTGTTGGGTCGTAGCCTAGGGTGTTGGTGTAGGTAAATACTAGGCCTGAGTTTGGGAGTACTGAGTTTATTACTCCGAGTGTGATCCCGTCGCCTCCGGTTTGACTTCCTACTATTGTGGCAAATTCGGTGTGTTTGATGAAGGATGCGAAGCCTTCTGCTGCTGAGAAGACGTCTTCGTCTACTAGGAGGAAGATTTTGCCTTCGTAGCCGTTGTCTTTTTCGCTTTCGTCTGGCTCTATGGCTATGACGTTTTTGATGTAGTAGGAGAAGTCTTTTAGGTCTTCGGCGTGGTCTAGCTTGATGCCTGATATATCTACATTTGATAGGCTTTCCATGTTGAGGGTGTCGTCCATCAGTTGGAGCCTTATTTTGTCTGAGTCTTTGAAGAACATGTGGTTTACGACTTGTTTTGGGTTTTTGGATAATTTCGGTATGAGGAAATTTTGCCAGTATTCCATGTTGCCGCCCACATTGTCCCTGATGTCTATGACTAGGGCCTTGTACATGTGTTTGTTTCTAAGAAATTCGTCTAGGACTTTTTCGTCTTCTTCCTTATTTGAAAAATCTCCCATTTGCTTGATTTTGAGTATTGCCAGGTTTCCGTGGCTTTCCAGGCTTAGGTTTTTGCTTTCCTCAGTTGGATTTGTGCTTTCTTGCTTTCTTTTTATTTGCCCGTGCCCGGTTTTGGATTGGACTCCGGCTAGGCCGTACCTATTTCTAACTACTTGCCTATTTAGGTTTAAAAATTCATAATAAATCGATGGTTGGTTCCAGTTTTGTGAGTAGTAGGCCAGGATCTGGTCTACATAGGCTGAGTCTGCGATTTTGGCGTGGTAGTTCTTTAGGTCTGCCATGATTTCTGCAAGAACTTTTATAAATTCCTCGTCAGTCTTACATTTCTTGACCCTTTTGAGATAGGTATCGTGGTTGGCTAGAAAATCTATCTCGTATTTTCTCTTTAGGACTCCAAAAAATGGGTAGTTTTCCTTTAATTCTTCAAAAAGATATTCAAAGTCATTTACCATTTCAGATTTTGTTAGACTTTTGGGATTTTGTTGGCTTGCCAAAACCAGCTTTGGCGGTGCTTTGAGGTCCTTATACCATTTGATAAATTCGTCTGTCGAGTAGTCTACGATATTATCTGGGTAGAATTTTTCGCTTGTGGCTGTGATTTTTTTGCCCGGGTTTTCCTTGGCTATTTTTTCTCTCTCAAGATAGGCCATTCGCCTTTTGACACAGGATGTGCTTAGGACTGCAAAACCTATCAGGAAGAGGATTAGGGATAATCTTTTAAGCTTTCTCATCAAAGTCTCCCGTAATTACATAGTCTCTCTTGTATAGGTCAAACATTATGGCGATATTGCCTAATGGATTGACCAAAGAGTAGATTACAAGGGCTGCCATTAGGATTGTCAGCCTTTTTGTTTCGTAGTTTTTGATGGCCGATTTTTTCTTCCTCGCCCTGAGTGTCCCTATGCCTATTAGGATTGCCAAAATCCCAAAGATTTTCTCGAGGATTTCCCTGTAGTAGATGCCAAAGGCCACTATGCCAAGCCCCATTAGGATCCAGATTATGGATGAGATTAGGTTTAGCCTATTATATTTTTTTATGTCTGTGTTTTTCTTCCTTTTTCTCATATCATAGGTCCAAGTTTGGATATACTTTCATGTAGGTGTCATCACGAAGGCCGGCCTTGTAGTCTAGGTAGCCTGCCATTGCGATCATGGCTGCATTGTCTGTACATAGAATTGTATCTGGATAGTAGAATTTTATACCACGTTTAATAAGTTCTTCTGTAAATCTCTCCCTTAGTCTAGAGTTGGCTGCAACTCCGCCTGATATGGCAAATTGTTTGTAGCCTGTTTCTTCTAGGAGCATGAGGGATTTTTCTACCAGGACATCTACCACAGCTTCTTGGAAAGATGCGGCTAGGTCTGCCTTGTTTATTTCATTGCCCTTTTGGTCTTCATTGTGGGCGTAATTTAGGACTGCTGTTTTAAGTCCCGAGAAAGAAAAGTCATATGATCCCTTTTCTAGCATAACTCTCGGAAAATCAATGGCCTTTCCATTACCTTTTTTGGCTAGCTTATCTATTTTTGGCCCGCCCGGATAGCCTAGGCCAATCTTCCTTGCGACCTTATCATAGGATTCACCTGCTGCATCGTCCCTGGTTGAGCCGACAACTTCGATGTCGTTATAGTCATTTACCTTGCAAAGATAGGTGTGCCCGCCTGATACTACTAGGCAGACAAAGGGTGGTTTTAGGTCCAAATTTGACAAATAGTTTGCACAAATGTGGCCCTTCATGTGGTTAGCTCCTACAAGGGGCTTATTTAGGGCAAGGCTTAGGGCCTTGGCGGCTGATATGCCAACCAAAAGTGAACCAATGAGGCCCGGCCCCTTGGTTACAGTAATTAGGTCTATGTCGTCATAAGTAATATTTGCATCTTCTATTGCCTTATCTATAAGCGGATTTATGGCTTCTAGGTGCTTTCTAGATGCAATCTCTGGCACCACTCCCCCAAAAAGGGCGTGGGTGTCAATCTGACTTGATATCAGATTTGTAAGTATTTCTCTTTCGTTTTTCAAAACCGCAACAGATGAGTCATCGCAGGATGTCTCTATTGCCAGTGTGTAAAAGTCTGTCATCACATTTTCCTTATCATATTGTAGGCATCTTCGCCTGTTTTTTGGTAGTAGTTTTTCCTGATAGTTTGGATTTCGAAACCGTATTTTTGATAAAGATTTATAGCAGCAATATTTTTGGTGGATGCCTCTAGCCAAATTTCTGTTGCACCCACTTTTTCGGCATATTTTATAAGATGGTCTAAAAGCCTAGACCCAATCTTCTCTCCCCTGTGGTCCTTATCTACTGCTATGGTAAAAATTTCAACTAGGTCTGCTATGGTAGAAATAATATAAAATCCTAGGACTTCTCCGTCTTTTTCATAGACAAAATGTTTGAGAAAGGAGTTGTCCTCGAATTCTTTGATTAGTCTTCTCTTTGTCCAAGGCTCAAAAAACGAATCATTTTCGATTGTATAGACCTTGTCAGCATCCGATAGTATCATTTCTCTTATCACTTTTTATCAAGCTCCCTTTCTGCCTGGCTTTTTCTAAGGTAATTAGGGCTTATTTCATAAAGTGCTTTAGCTAATGGCTTATCCTCTTGGCAAAGCCTTATTAGGGACCTGCCTATGCAATTATTGAGATTGATAGGCGCTTTTACTGCCTTTTCAAACTTATCAAAATATTTATCATTCAAAAGACCAATCATTTCAATCTCAAGATTCTTTTCATTGACCATTTTTGCAAGATCATCAATCTCGTATAGGTTTTCTGGGATAATTTCTGTGAGATTTTTATCATAAAGCGCTCCATAGACCCTAGTTGACCTGGCATCTATCAGAGAAAGCTTGGCCCTTTCTGAAGTAGACCCAGCTGCCATGGCCTTGAGGGTTGAGATTGTAATTAGGTCTTTTTTCTCAATTTGGGCCAGGGTTTTGGCCACAGTCATCCCTATCCTAAGACCTGTAAAAGAACCCGGTCCCTGGGCAATTATAAATTTATCTATATCCCTTATGGTCATGCCCAAAAGATCTAATAGGGTCTCAATCATTGGTACAAGACTTTCTGAATGGGTCTTTGACTGGTTTACGTTGAAGTCGCCTAGTATTTCCTTGTCATCTCCAATGGTCACAGTCGAAATCATTGTCGATGTGTCAATTGCCAAGTAGTTCATTTATCTCTCTCGCTCTTTCTGTAGTATCTAAAATCTCTATCTCTCTTTTATCTTCGGAAATCTTTCCAATCTTTATATCTATCATATCATCTGGCAAATATCCTTTGCCATTTTCTGCCCATTCTAGGAAAGTAATGGCCCCTTCCGGGTAGAAATATGTCTCAAAGTCAATATCCAATAGCTCATCCGGATCTTCAAACCTATATAGGTCCAAATGGTAAATCTCCATATCTCCCTCATAGATATTGACAATAGCAAAGGTGGGAGAAGATGAATCTGAGATCTTAAAAAATCTAGCAATCTCATTTACAAGGGTAGTCTTGCCTGCTCCCATATCGCCAATTAGATTTATAACATCACCCTGTCTTAAAAGCGGGGCGAATTTATTTGCAAATTCTTTTAATTCTTCTAAGTTATTTATAATCATAAAAAGCCTTTCATTTCTAGTATTATACCACTAATATGAAAGAATTAGAGTCTTATGATTATTCTTATTAAAATTTATATGTAGTCTAAATCCACAAACACAAAAAGCACCCATAACAGGGTGCCTTTCATAAAACAGAAATTATTCGGATAATAATGTAATATCTCTTATTTAAGGATTGGTGAAACTCTCTTGTAGATTACGTTTGTGACTATTGCTGCTGCTGCACCTTTGATTAGGTTGAAAGGTACTATTGATAAGAGCATTAGGCCTACATAAGATTTTACCAAAGGGTTGCCTGGTACTTGGCCTGCGAAGGCGTTTAGGTCGATTCCCATCGCCTTTCCATAGGCTGGAAATACTACAAAGGCATTTGAAAGTGTGGCTATAGCTGTCATTGCAATTACACCGCAAGCTAGGGCGAAGATTGCTGTTTTCTTTGTCTTTTTGTTTTTATAGATGGTTGAAGAGACGAAAACAAAGGTTGCACCAACTATAAAGTTAGAAAGCTCGCCTACACCCACAGTTTGGGTCTTGGTTAGGTTTAGGATATTTTTGACTAGCTGGATTAGTACTCCTGCCACCGGTCCCATAGCAAAACCACCAATAAGGGCTGGCACATCAGCAAGGTCCACTTTCATAAAAGGTGGAGCTATTGGTATTGGTATTTGGAAAAACATTAGAATAAATGCTAATGCAGCTAGGATACCAATTTTGATAACGTTGTTTAATGAAATAGATTTTGTTTTATTCATAATACCTCCCCTGGGCAATAAAAAATGCCCGTTTATCAGGGCACGAAAAAAGCTATAATATCTTCTTCCATCCAGACTATACTGTCGGTTTTGGAATTGCACCAAATCGGTCCTAAGACTCGCAGACTATCACTGCCGGTTAAGGAATTGCACCTTTCCCTGAAGAAGCAATGGTTTTCCATTGCTATAATCTATTTAATTTCTTGCTTATATTATATTGAAAATATTGCTTTTTGTCAAATTTATTTTACTAAAGTGTAGTTACCCCATCGAGGGTCCACCTATAACCTTGGCCGGTTACTGTTTCTATAGGTTCGAGTTTGGCCCTATCAAAGGTCTTTCTAATCTTTCTGATGTGTTCTCTAACTGAACTTGGGGTAGTATTAAGTTCTCTTTCAACCATGATATCAGCTATTTCTTCTTTGGACATAATCTTTCTTCTATTGTGGATAAGGATGGTTGTGATCACATATTCTGATTTTGTTAGGTTAAGAACTTGGCCTCCCACCTTGATTACACCGCTGGCCTCATCTAAAACGCAAGCTCCCATGTCTAAAACATCTTTTTTGCTCATCTCTTCTACCTTTTTGAATACTTCGTCGACGAATTCTTCACGGGTATAGGAGTGAATTACAAAGTCCTTATCGTCAAGCTCTTGCTCATACGGATTTTTCTTATACCTTTCTGTCAGATATATGACTGGGATATTTGTTTTTTGTTTTATATATTGAATAAATTGCAAGCACCTGTTGTGGGTCATATCCACAAGGATTAAGTCATAGATACTACAATCCTTAAACAAAATCTCGTCTATAGATTCAATTTTATCTACGACAACCTCATTTTTATCAAAGTGAGAGTTGATTAGACTAGATACACCGTTTTCGTTTTCTACTGATGCAATTCTCATCTTTTCCCTCTTTTCTATATAATAAACTTACTATACTAGCATATTAGCATAGCTCAGATATATCAATGCTTTTTTGTGATTTTTATAGGCAAAAACTATTTATAAAAAACCTTTATAATAAGCCTTTCTCTTGCTTTTTTAGGATTTTTGTTGCAATTTACCTAAACTTAAATGGTGAAAACTTGCCAATTTCTATCTTTTTTATTTTCATTGCTAATAATGATAAAACATAAATAATTTTTTCATAATATTGCCTAGCTTTTTATAATAACAAATTTACAAAGTATTGTCAATAATTTTAATCTGTAAAAATAAAGCCCAGGGTTATGACCGCTAGGCTTTATTTTAGCTAATATGTTTTATAGGTAGTATTTTTTGATTACATTTAGTTCATCGTCTAGTTCATATACAAGTGGTTGGCCTGTAGGGATTTCTAGACCCATGATATCCTCATCTGAGATTTTTTCTAAATGTTTAGCTAGGGCTCTAAGGCTGTTGCCGTGTGCTGCTACTAGGACTGTATCGTCTTCTAATAGTTGTGGAGCGATATTGTCGAAATAGTATGGTAGTACTCTTTCTAGTGTAACCTTTAGGTTTTCAGCTCCTGGTATTACATCCTTTGGAAGGTGGGCAAACATTGGCATATTTGATTGCTCTAGCTTTTCTTCTTCTGAGATTTCTGGAGGAAGTGTGTCATATGACCTTCTCCAAATATGAACTTGGTCGTCACCGTATTTTTCAGCTGTTTCTGCCTTGTTTAGACCTTGAAGCGCACCGTAGTGTCTTTCGTTTAGTCTGTATGATTTTGCTTGTGGCACAAACATTTGGTCAGAATATTCTAGGACATAGTTACATGTTTTGATTGCTCTTTTTAGGATAGAAGTGTGGGCATAATCAAATTTGATTCCTGCTTCTTTGATTTTTCTACCAGCTTCCTTTGCTTCTTCTACACCTTTTTCAGATAGGTCTACATCTACCCAACCTGTAAATTTGTTTGCCAGGTTCCATTCACTTTGTCCGTGTCTTACTAGTACTAATTTTTTTGTCATTATCTTCTCCTAAGTTTTTCAAAAGCTTCGTTTTCTTCTTGCTTGCTTTTTATAGCTTCATTCCTATTTTCATCAAGACTATCAATCCAATTTAATGCTTTGGCTGTACCTTTGATAACACACTCTTGTGGGTTGTCTGCAATCTTTGTCCTAATTTGGAACTTCTCTTCTATTCTCTCTTTTAGGCCAATAGTATTAGCTGCCCCACCTGTCAAAATTATCTCTCTATCGAAAATATCAGAGGCAAGCTCTGGAGGAGTAACCTCGAGTACCTTTTTTATGCCTTCGACAACTTTGTCTATCTCGATTCTTAAGGCATCCTTAAGTTCTGTAACTGGTATATAAACCTTGGATGGTAGTGCATTTGTCGCATCCCTACCCTTGACCTCAAAAGAATCCTCAAGGCTAAGAGTAGCTCCTTTTTCCTTTATATTTTCAGCAGTTTGGTCTCCTATGAGTAGACCATAACGGTTTCTAATATAATCTTTGATAGTCCTATCAAAGGATAGACCTGCAGCATCTACAGTCCTTGAGGCGATAATTTGCCCCATGGAAATAACTGCAATGTCTGATGTGCCTCCGCCTATGTCTACAACCATAGTCCCCTTTGGATCTGTTATGTCAACGCCTGCTCCAAGGGCTGCACTTAAGGGCTCTTCTATCAGATAGGTCCTGTGGGCACCAGCATTTTCTGCCGCCTGGATTACAGCACGTTTTTCAACCTGGGTCGACCTTGCAGGCACACAGACCAAAAGTTCTGGCTTGAAAAGAGATTTTTTGACACTCTTTTTGATAAAGTAATCAAGCATCCTCTCTGTGGCCTTAAAATCAGCAATTACCCCATCTTTCATAGGCATAATGCAGGATACATTGCCGCTTGCCCTGCCTATTAGCCTTTTGGCATCAGAGCCTACCGCAAGAATCTCATCAGATAGGACGTCTATAGCTATGACAGATGGCTCATTTAAAACTATTCCTTTGTTATTGATATAGACAAGCACACTTGCTGTACCAAGGTCTATCGCAACCGACCTTCTAAATCTAGACATCTTTATTCCTTTTCTATATAAATACTTTCTTGGTGTAAAATATATACACCTTTAAATATACTATATTGCTTTTTGGGATTTTATACAATAAATTTTGTTTTTTTGTTATCCTTATATTAAATATCCGAGCCTAAAAGTTATTTTACCAAAACTTTACATTTATCTAGGACCCATCTTACATTTGCCCCGTATACTATAAGTGAAAAACAGATAGATATTTCTTCCTTAATTTTTCTGTTTTTTAGCAAAAGCTCACCCTCGGTTTTTGCACGGCTAACTTATGAAATCAGCAAAATCCATCAGATTGGTGGATTTTTGCATTTAAGACTCCTTATAAGTTTTCCATTCCATATATAAAAATATGATGTCCATTACTAGATAGATAAGACCATATGCAAATAAAAGTGGGCTAAATTCTTTTTTGAGGCCGCCAATATTTTTTTCTAGGGATTGGTAGATAATTAAAAAGGCTAGGATTATTTGTAGAACATAAAAAATCACCCTTCTTTTGAAAGTTTTCTCTTTATTCCTATCTTTTTCTTTCATAAGAACCCCTTTCACTTCTTTCCTTTATTATACCACAATATTAGAGGCAAAAAAAGATGGAAATCCTTCTGGAATCCCATCTTTTGAGTTAAACAAAACCATAGTGGTTTGAAATTTGTATATTTAATTTATACCCTATATAAAGCTAGTAAAACTTTTTTGTGAAATTTCTGTTCCTAAA
>JBHWRC010000055.1:0-12965 GCA_043426375.1 Anaerococcus sp. | reverse complement strand
GTTTGAAGGAGCTCGTATGGGAGGTTGGCTGCTTCTACTGTCATGGCGTCGGTAGATGTGACGGCTCTTACTGCTACTACGTTGTCGTAGCTTCTTGCATCTCCTTTTACTCCTACGGTTTTGATTGGGGTCCAGACTGTGAAGTATTGCCAGATGTCCTCGTTTAGGCCAAAGTTTTTAACTTCTTCTCTTAGGATTGCGTCTGTTTCTCTGACTATTCTTAGTTTGTCTTCGGTGATTTCTCCCATGACTCTTATGGCAAGGCCTGGTCCTGGGAATGGTTGGCGCCATACCATGTCGTGTGGGATGCCGATTTCTTCACCTACTTTTCTCACTTCGTCTTTAAATAGCATTCTTAGTGGTTCTACAAGTCCTTTGAAGTCCATATCTTCTGGTAGGCCACCTACATTGTGGTGGCTTTTTATGACGCTTGCCTTATCTTTACCAGATTCGATTACATCTGGGTAGATTGTGCCTTGGACTAGGTAGTTTGCTCCACCGATTTTTTTGGCTTCTTCTTCGAAGACTTCTACGAAGTGGTTGCCTATTATCTTTCTCTTAGTTTCAGGATCTGATACTCCTTCTAATAGTGATAGGAATTCTTTAGATTTATCTACCATTTTGACATTTAGGCCGAGACCTTTGTAAGTTTCCATGACTGATTTTGCTTCGTCTTTACGAAGGAGACCGTGGTCTACAAAGATACAGGTTAGGTTATCTCCTATGGCTTTTGATACTATTGTGGCTGCTACAGAACTATCTACCCCGCCTGATAGGCCACAGATCATTTTTTCGTCCTTATATTTTTCTTTGATTTCTTCTATGATTTCTGTGGCAAAGTCTGACATTTTCCATGTTTTTTCTGCCCCACAGATATTTAGGACAAAGTTTTCTAAGATTTCCCTACCGTATTCTGAATGGACAACTTCTGGGTGGAATTGTACAGAATATATTTCTTTATCTAGGTTTTCCATGGCAGCAACATCTGTGTTTGCTGTTTTTGCTGTCACTTCAAAACCTTGGGCAATTTCACTTATCCTGTCTTTGTGGTTCATCCAGACTATTGATTCTTTTGGTAGATTTTCAAATAATTTGGATTTATTGTCTACTTCTAGCTGCGTTTTGCCGTATTCAGCGAGCGATGGTGTTTCGACTTCTCCGCCGAAGTGATGGTTTATATATTGGTGGCCATAGCAAATCCCTAAAATTGGTACAGCTTGGTCAAAGATTTTTTCATCTGCTCTTGGGCTGTCAGAGTCTGTTACCGATTGTGGACCGCCTGTTAGGATTATTCCTGCAAGATTTGTTGTATCTATTTCTGCGATAGGCTCATCACATTCGTGAAGCTCCGCGTAGACTCCCATTTCCCTAACTCTTCTTACTATTAGCTGGTCGTATTGGCCGCCAAAGTTTAATACTAGGATTTTTTCTTTACTCATTTTCCCTCTTTTCTATAGCTTAAGATTTTTCTTCTCTTTCTTCTGGAAATTTATCAAAGTAATATTGGACTATTTCTGTAGCTGTCTGCTCGATTGTATTTTCTGTCACATCTATTACCTTGCAGTCAAGGTCTTTGAAGACTTCCATAGCGTAGTCTAGCTCTTCTTTGATCCTTTCCTTGTCAAAATATTTGCTCTCTCCCTTTAGGCCTAAGGTTCTAGTTCTTAGGGACCTTATGTCAGATAGTTTGTCAGGGTCTATTACTAGTCCTATTATCCTATCTGGGTCAACCTCGAAGAGCTCTTGTGGGAGCACTGATTCTGGTACAAGTGGGAGATTTGATACTTTGAAGTTTTTGGTCGCGAGAATCATGGTTGTAGGTGTCTTTGATGTTCTGGATACACCTACAAGAACTATATCTGATTTTGGAAAGCCTCTTGGGTCTTTGCCATCGTCATATTGGATTGCAAATTCAATTGAGTCTATCATTTTGAAGTAGCCACTTGAAAGGGTCCTAGTTAGGCCTGCCTTTCTGATGGCCTTCTTTCCTGTAAGTTCTTCAAATTTGTTTATTCCATAGGATAGGATATCAAGCACGATTATATTAGCTTCCTTGGCCCTTGCTCTCAAGTATAAGGATAGGTCCTTGTCTGCTACTGTCATGACAATTACTGATTCTTTGTCAATTTGGTCCATAATCTCATCGATTTCTTCTTTTGTCCTAATATCCGGTCTTCTAACCATCCTAGTTTGTAAGTCTGGGAACTGGCTAGTAACAGATTTTATATAATTGATTGCAGTTTCTCCTGTCGAATCACTTATGATTACTACTGTCATAACATCATCCATGGATATCTCCTATCTTACTATTTCAGCTATATCAAATATTTTTTCCATTCTTTCCTTTAGTGAATTTAGCATTGCTAGCCTATTGTTTTTGACCTCATCATCTTCTACATTTATCATTGTATTATCTAGGTAATCATTTCCTATGGAGCTTGTAGCTTGGATGTTTTCTAGTTCTTTTTTGTAGCCTGCTGAGTTTGCAAGTCCTACTTCTTCAAGATTTATAACTTCTTTGTAGAAGTCTCTTTCTAGGTCTGTTTCTAGTAGGTCTTCTCTGATTTCTTTAGCTTCTGTGTCTTTGGCTAGGTTGTTTACCCTAATTAGATAAGAAAGTGAATCGTCATTTTCTTCTATGAATTCACTAATTGCCTTTACTTTTTCACTCATTTTTAGAATATTTGTGAAATCTGTGTTTATTACTGAGTTTACTATATCATACCTGTAGCCGTCGTCTAATAGTTTATTTTTTAGCCTGTCTTTGATGAAGGATAGGCACTCTTCAACTGTTTTGTCATAGTCAAAAGCTAGGGCATTTTTTTCTGTATATACTAGTAGGGCTTCAGATATCAACTTTTTGAGGTCTACGTCTATGCTATTTTCAAGGATAATATTGATTATTCCAAGGGCTGCTCTTCTTAGGCCGAATGGATCACGGCTGCCTGTTACATAATTTTCTATAGCATAAAGACCTACAATTGAGTCCATCTTATCAGCAATTGATAGTAGGATTCCTACCATTGATTTAGGTGTTTCTGAATTTTGGTTTTTTGGTAGGTATTGTTCTTTTATTGCTGTGGCTACTCTTTGCTTTTCGCCAGAGTTTAGGGCGTAGATATAGCCCATTGTGCCTTGAAGCTCGGTGAATTCTACTACCATCTTTGTAACCAAGTCTGCCTTTGCTAGGTGGGCTGCTCTAATAGCGTCTTCCCTTATGTCATCAGCAAGGTTTAACTCTTCTTGGTATCTTTGACAAAGCTCTACTAGTCTTTGTCTCTTCTGGTCCATATTGCCAAGACCTTCGAAGAATACTAGGTTTTCTAGGTCAGATACGTAGTCTTCTAGCTTCTTTTCTGTGTCGATATTGTAGAAGAACTTAGCATCTTCAAGCCTTGCTACAAGAACTTTTTTGTTTCCTTCTATTACGTTTTGGCTTTCATAGTCGTCACCGTTTCTTACTAGACAAAAATATGGAAGGAGTTTTTCCTTATCATCTAAGATTGGGAAGTATCTTTGGTGGTCTTTCATTGGGGTTGTGATGACTTCTCTAGGTAGTTGTAAGTATTCGTTGTCAATCTCTCCTACTAGGACTGTTGGATATTCGACAATATTTACAACTTCATCTAAGAGTTTTTCATCCTTCATGTACTGGCCACCAACTTGATTTGCTAGGGAATTTAGGCCTTTAAGGATTATATCTCTCCTATCCTTGCCCCTTAGGATTACATAGTTTTCCTTTAGTTTTTCTTCGTAGTCAGATATTTTTTCTATTACAATCTTATCTGATCCGAGGCTTCTGTGACCCTTTGTAATATTACCTACAGCTATGCCTTCTGCGTCAAAGTCTAGGATTTTATCATCAAGTAGGGATACAAACCATCTGATTGGTCTTGCCCATCTAATTGACTTACCACCCCATCTCATAGATCTTGGGAAGGAAATTGATTTGACTATTTCATATACATTTTCTCTTAGGACTTCTTCTAAGGATTTGCTTTCTTCCTTTTTTTCTACAAATATATAGTCTTCGCCTTTTTGTTCCTTTATAATTACATCGTCAAGGCTTGCTTTTTGCCCCTTTAGGAAGCCTTCTAGGGCTTTTGTAGGGTTCTTATCATCATCAAAGGCGATTTTTACGCTTGGTCCCCTTACTGTGATAGTCTCTGCTTGGTCATTTTCTACTACATTATTAAGTAGGACCATAAATCTTCTTGGTGTAGATTCTATTTCGATTTCATCATAGGATAGTTTATTTTCTTCTAGGAGATTTTTAAACTTGTCCCTCAATTGAATTTTTGTATTTTTGACATAATCTGAAGGTATTTCTTCTACTCCAATTTCTAATAGGTAATTATGCATGTTCTTCCTTTCTTAAGAGTGGAAAGCCTAGTTCTTCTCTTTTCTCGATGTATTTTTCTGCCACTAGGCTTGATATATCCCTAACTCTTTTGATGTAGTGATTTCTTTCTGATACAGATATAGCTCCCTTGGCATCTAGGGTATTAAAGGCGTGGCTTGTCTTAAGTACGTTATCATAGGCTGGATAAACTAAGCCAAGTTCTATTAATCTTGCCGCTTCTTTTTCGTAGATGTTAAATAAGGTTTCTAGGGTCTCATTGTCTGCATCTTCGAATGAATATTTTGAGTTTTCATACTCAGCAATTTTAAAGACATCACCGTAGGTTAGATTTTCTGACCATTTTATGTCATAAACATTGTCTACGTCTTGAAGGTACATACAAATTCTTTCAAGACCTATGGTTATCTCCCCACTTTCTAGGGCACAGTTGATGCCACCTACTTGTTGGAAATAGGTAAATTGTGTGATTTCCATCCCGTCAAGCCATACTTCCCATCCAAGTCCCCAAGCTCCAAGTGTAGGAGACTCCCAATTGTCTTCTACAAATCTTATGTCGTGTTTTTTAGGATCTATGCCTATAGCTTCTAGGCAGTTTAGGTATAAGTCCTGAATGTTAGAAGGAGTTGGTTTTAGGAGGATTTGCATTTGGTGGTGTTGGTAAAGTCTGTTTGGATTTTCGCCATACCTACCGTCTGCTGGCCTTCTTGATGGCTCAACGTAGCAAACTTTCCATGGTTCAGGACCAAGGGCCCTTAAAAATGTGTGAGGATTCATTGTTCCTGCACCCTTTTCTATGTCGTATGGAATCATAACAGAGCATCCCTGTTCTTTCCAATACTCCTCTAATTTTAGTATCAAATCTTCAAAATACATTTGCATTCCTTTCGAGTGCCTTTTTTACCCATGCTAATGATGGGTAAATCCCCATGTCTAGGTTTTTAAGGCAATAATCAATTATTATTTTTCCAATTTTTTGGTAATTGGAAACCTTCTTTATTAGCTCAAGCTCGCTTGTTTTAGTATATAAGAGCTTGTTAAAATAGACTAATTCATCATAGGTTAGAAGTACTTTATCCCTAACCATGTCCTTGCACCCATCGCAAATAGCTGATGATTCATTTGCTGAAAAATATAGGTACTTTCCTCTTATATTTTTACCGCAAATACCACAAGTTTTAAAGTTTGGTTTAAAGCCTGAGAAAGAAATATACTTAAGGAGAAATCCCAAAAATATATTTATATGGTTAGATTCAGCATTTTCAAAGGCCTCAAAACTATTTTTAAGTAGGGTAAAGACCGTTTCTATCTGAATCTGATCTATAGTCCTAAGGAGGAGATCAGAGATTGCAGATTTGTATAATATTATATCAAAATTCTTATTTGATTTGTAGTAGGGATTTAAAACCAGGCCTTCCCTAAGCCCATAAAAATCTTTACCCGACCTAAAAAGTGTGAATGAGGCAAGGATAAACCTATTTGTAAGGCTTAAGTTTTTGGAGTTTTGCTTAAGGACTGACTGGCAATTTATAGAAATTTTGCCAAGGTCTTTTGTAAATACTTCGATTATCTTAGATGATTCTTTGTACTTAAATTCTCTAAGAACAATCCCTTCAATGTCTTTAAGGTCTGCGGTAGCCAAACCTATCCACCAACTTATCTTTCTTTCGCCAATCTTTTTCGACCTTGACCCAAAGTTGTAAGTTGACCCTAGAATCTAGGAAAGGCTCGATTTCAGATCTGGCATCAATTCCAATCTGCTTTATCATTTGACCATTTTTGCCGATTACAATTTGCTTGTGGGAATTTTTTTCAACTATAATTGTAGCCCTAATATCGATTAGGTCCTTATCTTCCCTTTCTTTAAAATCGTCAATCCTAACAGCTAGTCCGTGGGGAACTTCTTCTGATAAAAGCCTTAGGGCCTTTTCCCTGATTATCTCAGATACAACAAATCTCTCGGTCTTATCTGTAATCATGTCCCTGTCATAGTAGGCTGGTCCTTCGTCTAGGTAGGATTTTACCTTTTTAATATAAGTATTAATATTTTGATCATCCAGGGCAGAAACTGGAACTATATCATTAAAAAGACCTAGGTCTTGGTAGTTTTCGCTAATTTCTTCGATTTCATCTATACTAAGTAGGTCAATCTTATTTATCAAAAGGATAATCGGAACCCTAACCTTCCTAAGCTCATCGATTATCATCTGGTCAAGATTCCCTATTTCTTTTGACTCATCAACCACAAAGGTCACAAGGTCAGACTCATTTAGACTATCCTTAGAAAAGCTTAGAAGCCTTTCTTGGAGGACGTTTCTTGGTCTTTGGATACCAGGTGTATCTATAAAAATTATCTGGCTGTCTTCGTCATTGTATATTATATTTATCTTATCTCTGGTAGTTTGGGGCTTGTTTGATATTATGGAGATTTTCTCTTGGAGAATCTTTTCCATTAGTGTTGATTTTCCAACATTAGCCCTGCCTACTACAGATACAAATCCTGATTTCATTATTCTAAGTCCTTTTTGCTAAAACTATATGGTAACAGGTCATCTATGGTGTAAGTTTTGTAGTTTTCAACATCTTTGGCTACAATTATCTTTGTATCAGAATCTGCAAACTCTCTTATAAATTGCCTACAAACTCCACAAGGATAGGTGTATTCGCTATCGCCAGTTACAACTATGTAGGCAAAATCTCTTTCTCCATCAGTAATGGCTGTAGAAAGGGCATTTCTTTCAGCACATAGGGTTGGAGAATAAGCGGCATTTTCGATATTTACTCCTTTATAAATCTTGCCTGTCTTTGTCTTAACTACGCAGCCTACGTTAAAATTTGAATATGGTGTATAGGCCTTGTTTTTAATTTCTAAAGCTTCTTTTATTAATTTTTTTATATCTGTCATGAAAATATCCCGAATATAGCCATGGCCATGGATGTACCAAGGATGGCTCCTCTTATTATTTCTTTTGTCGAATGAATATCTGCTTCATAGCGACTTTCTGCAACTATAAGGGCAAGGCCAACTAGGACTAGCCTTACAAGTGGCTCTCCCACAAGAAGGACGCCTATGGTTGATAGGCAAAAAGCAACTGATGTATGTCCTGATACAAAGCCGCCCTTAAAGGCTGTGCCATGGCCTTCGTAAAATACTCCCTTAAGGAAAATCGTAAGGATTATTACAAGGGAAATTGTAATTAGGGCCAGATGTGATGGACGCCTTGCAATCTTAAGGATTACTGAATCATAAAAGTTCAAAAATTTATCAAAAAATATTAAGTAACCAATAAAACCCGCATTTAGAGCTGCTATAAAGGTTGCAGCTGCAGATACGTCCTTGCCGGCCTTGGCTAGCTTAGAGTATTTTCCCCCACTTGCAAGATCTACAATCTCTTCCATGGCCGTATTTAGCAATTCAAGTGAAATTACAAAGGCTATAGCAAAGACCAAAAACATCATCTCCACCCTAGATAGGTTGAAGAACAAGGAGGCAACTAGGACTAAGATTGAAGCAAGGATATGAAATTTCATATTCTTTTCGTGGTTAATTGCATATACTAAGCCTTCATAAGCATAGTCAAAGCCCTTTAGAAACTTTTGCCCATGGCTTAAGTCTAAAGGTTCATAGTCTTCGCCTTCGTCGTTTTTCAGTTCTTCAAGGATTTCCTTTTTTAAATTTTCTTTAAGGTCATCGTAGTTTTTATCCATTAATCTATTTAAAAACTCCTAGGTTTTTCATTATTTCTTTTTCTTTTTCTCTCATTTCCCTTTTGTCAGTTTCTTCTATATGGTCATATCCTAGAAGATGGAGGGTTGAGTGGCAAATTAGATACATAATTTCCCTTTCTAGACAGTGGCCGAAGTCCTCTGCCTGGTCTTTTGCCACATCTAAGCAAATTACAATATCACCAAGAAGTAAGATAGGATTTCCTTCTTGATCAAAGCCTTCTTCATCCATTGGGAAAGATAGGACGTCGGTTGGCCTATCTACATCCCTATAGTCCCTATTTAGGATGTGAATTTCATCCTTATCTACAATTGATAAGGAGACTTCCACATTTTCTACTATTTTCTCAACATTTAAGACTTCGCCAATGGTTTTTTCGGCTCTTGTTGTGATTAGATCAAGGTCCAAATCCTCATTTGTATTATTTGATATCAGAAGATTCATCTAATCTCCTTTTTCTTTCTTCTTCTCTTTTTTTATCATCTTTTTCGTAGGCGTCAATAATTCTTTGTACAAGTGGATGGCGGACTACGTCTATGGATGTGAAGTTCATAAACTCAATCCCCTTAACTCCTTCTAGGATGCTAAAGGCTGAGATTAGACCTGATTTTCTGCCACGTGGCAGGTCAACTTGGGTTTTATCTCCGGTTATTATAGCCTTTGATCCATAGCCAAGGCGGGTTAAAAACATCTTCATTTGTTCGTAAGTTGTATTTTGTGCCTCATCTAAGATTACAAATGAATTATCAAGTGTTCTTCCCCTCATATAGGCAAGAGGAGCGACTTCTATAATGCCTTTTTCAACTAGGGCCTGATAGGTTTCAAAGCCCATGATTTCGAAAAGTGCATCATAAAGCGGTCTTAGGTATGGGTCTACCTTATCTTGCAAATCTCCAGGCAAAAATCCTAGGTTCTCGCCTGCTTCTACAGCTGGACGGGTAAGGATAATCCTGTTTACTTCATTATTTTTAAAAGCTCTCACTGCCATTGCTACAGCTAGGTAGGTCTTTCCTGTACCTGCAGGTCCTATTCCAAAAACCACATCATTTGATGAAATTTTTTCGATATAGGCCTTTTGTCCCAGGGTTTTTGCTTTGATTGGCTTACCTGCTGCTGTTGTAACAATAACTTCGTCAAGGAGGGCCTTTACCACATCCTTGTTTTCTCTTTCTAGCATGTCTGCATCATACTTTAGTCTTTGAAAATCAAGTCTGTCATTTCTTTTTATCTCGTCTAAAAGTTGGATTATAAGTTTTTGGGAAAGAGCCACATTAGCTTCTTCCCCATCAATTTCTAGTCTATTGTCTTTTAGTCTTATCTTTACACCAAACCTGTCTTCAATGTATTTTCTATTTGAATCGAAGCTGCCAAACAGGGTTGCTACCCTGCTTGGATCTTCTATTTCTAAAAATTCTTTGATATTATTCTCCTAGCGTCTTTTAGAAACTGGCGGACCTAAGATTTCTGCCATGATTATGGCATCTTTTAGGCGTTGTCTATTTTTTTCTTTGGCCAGTTCTTCTCTTATCTTATCAGTTTTCTTCTTAACTTGGGCTTCTTCAAGTCTCTTTCGAGCCTTGGTGTCGCCTTCTGGCTTCTTCTCTGAAGCCTTTTTAAACTTCTCAGCATGCTTATTTCTAAGTTCAGCCTTAAGTTTTCTTTGGGCTTCTAAGTCTCTTTTCTCAGACTCTTCAAAGTCTATTTCGCCGAAGTTTCTATCCATATTTTCTACCAAATCATTTAGGTAGCCAATTATGGAAGTGGATTTCTTCTTAGTCTTCTTTGTTCTAATAGGATTTAATTCAATTGATGCTTTGGTAGATTTCTTTATTTCATTTTCTTTTTCGATTTCTTCTGCTAGATTATCAAGAAAGGAAAGGAAAGAATTCTTTTTATTATTACTGAACATCTAAGTCAGCCTCATCATTTGAGATAGACTGGCGCATCTTTGTGTCAGCTTTGACATTTTGGATATTGTAATAATCCATTACACCCAGATTGCCAGCTTTGAAAGCTTCTGCAATTGCAAGTGGGATTTCACTTTCTGCTTCCACAACCTTGGCCCTATTTTCTTGCTCAAGGGCGATAGCTTGGGCACGTCTTTCTTCGGCCTTAGCTTGGGCGATATTTTTGTCAGCTTCTGCTTGGTCTCTTTGTAGCTCAGCTCCCACGTTTCTACCTACGTCTACATCAGCGATGTCGATTGATAGGATTTCAAAGGCTGTACCTGAGTCAAGCCCTTTATTTAAAACTGTTTGTGAAATGTTGTCAGGGTTTTCTAGAACTTCTGCGTGAGTTTCTGAAGAACCTACTGTAGTTACGATACCTTCTCCGACTCTTGCTATGATGGTTTCTTCACCAGCACCACCGACAAGTCTTTCGATGTTGGCTCTTACTGTTACCTTTGCGATTACCTTTACTTCTATACCGTTTTTGGCAACTGCAGCTATAACTGGTGTATTAATCACCTTTGGTGTTACAGATACTTGGACAGCTTCAAAAACGTTACGGCCTGCAAGGTCGATTGCTGCTGCTTGTTCGAAAGAAAGGTCAATATTTGCTCTTTCTGCTGCGATAAGTGCATCAACTACTTGGTTGATATTACCACCTGCAAGATAGTGGCTTTCTAGGTCATTTGATTCGATATGGATACCTGCTTGGTGGGATTTTATCATGGCATTTACGATTTTAGATGGAGATAATCTCCTAAATCTGATTGCTACAAGGCTTGCCATTGATATTTTAAGGCCTGAAAATCTTGCTGTGATCCAAAGACCAACTGGTACCATTGTAAAAAATACTATGACTAATACAAAAATTAGTCCCATAATTATAAATTCCATCACATCTCCTTTACTATAATGTGGCCATCTTTGACATCTATAACAGAAACTACCCTCTCTTTTTCGATAAATTCTGCCCTGGCCATTGCGTCATAAATTTCTCCGTCAACTTCTATCCTGCCTGTCGGTCTAAGTATGGTTTTTGTTGTACCAATACTACCTATGAGTGAGTTTTTATCCATTTTTGGGTAGGTAGTAGTTTTTGCCCTATGGTTTGAATCTAGTATATAAGAATCAAACAAATTTGCTCTAAAGCCGAGTTTTACAAATACTGTCATAGTCAAGACTACAGCAAGGCCTGTGGCAATTATTACAAATATTCCTGTTTGGGGATTTGTAAATGAATCCATTACAGAATAAATCGTAAGGGCAAGTCCTGCCACACCTATTATTCCAAAGCTAGGAATAAAAATCTCTAAACTCAGTAGGGATATGCCTGCTATAAAGGCAATTATGGTCACATTGTCCGCTATATTGTACATCCTATTTGCGATGTAAAAATAAGCGAAAAGCACAAGTGAAATCACCCCAAAAAGAATTTTCTTTTCGGTAAACAAGACACATATCAAGGATATGACTGCAAGTATAAAGCTTGTCGCAATTAGTAGGTCATTTCCTAGCATAGTTTCCTCCATTTCCTTGTTTTAAAACTAATAATTTTAAAAATATCTTTAATAAATAATTCTTAAATTTATAAGTTTTTTTATCTTCTTCCTTATAATTATTATCTAGTAAATGAAGTCAAAAATCAACATAAGAGGCCCTTTTAGAAAATTTTATATCTTCTTTCAAAAAGTTCACTGTCAAAAATATTTTTACAAAAAAAGGAGCTCATGCTCCTTAAATTTATTTGACTTTACTTTTTTTCTTTCTAGCGAAAAACGAATCTGCCGAATAATTTAAAATATGTTTTTTGTAGACCTTTGAAGCTAATATATAGGTTATATAGAGTCCTAGGAGAAGGATCAAAATCGAAATCCCTCCTTCTAAAATCTGTGCATCGCCTTTTATGAGCCTTAGGGGCATGAAAAATACTGAAATATAGGGAATAAAGGATGCGACTTTTACAAATAGATTTACAGGGCGGTTCATAAAAATCATCGCTACCATAAAGGCTCCTACAATTGTGACCATAAGTGGAGTTGCAACCTTTGATGCATCTTCCTGCTTGCTTGCAAGAGATCCTAGCATGGCTGCTACCACCATGTATAACAATAGACTTATAATGATCATTAGGAAGATTTCTCCTACCATTACAAGGCTTGATCTATCAAGACTTAGGTCGATTTTTAACATATCAAAAAGGCCCTTGGATTTGATTACAAAATAGGAAATCATTCCTAAAACAATATAGATTAGGGAGTGGACTATGATTGCTAGGAAGTTTCCTAAGATTTTGCCTGCAAAATAATCTTTAGCCGATACAGATGAGAAGATAAATTCAATCATCTTTGAGCCTTTTTCTGTGGCAATATCAACAACTAGGATGTTTGAATACATGATTAGCATAAAATACATAAACATGAGGAGGATAAAATATGAAGCGTAGATCATAAGGCTCTTGCCCTCATCAATTTGATTTATCTTGACATAAGGCTCTCTTGTCATAAAGCTTTCCTCTTCTAGGCTAAGGCCAGCATTTTCTAGGTTGATCCTTTTTTGAATCTCATCTGCAATTTTTGGAAGTGATGTTAGGGCATTAGCATCCATAGTTTTGGTATTTATAATGAGCCTTACCCTGGCATTTTCTATCCATATTTTTCCGTAAGATTCTATGTCTTGCTTATCAAGGTTTTCTTTAGCCTCTTCTTCTGTCATATAGACAAATTGATTTTCTAAATTCTTTAGATATGGCTCTATAGAATTATCTATCACAAGATTATACTTGCCACCTTCTGTCCCAATTTTTTTGGCATCTGACTTTTCTAGGAAATAATTAATCCCAACAGGCGCTAGCATCACAAGGATTGGTACTACTACCATGGCCCAGAAAGCGACTGATTTCATTTGCCTTTTAAAAGAATCTAAGGCAGCG
>JBHWRC010000054.1:0-6437 GCA_043426375.1 Anaerococcus sp. | reverse complement strand
CTATCGCCCTTGTTTATATCATCTTTTATTTTTAGTATTACTTCTTTTATATAAGCATTTTTGTAAGAATCTGCCAGAATCAGAAAGGTTTCTATTGTATCTATATCCCCTGATTTTAGAATGTAATATATGCTAGTAAGCTGGTATTCTACGCGGAGCCTGTTAAGCTTGTGAATAGGTTTAAGCTTAAATAAAAACTCATCCATTCTTATCTTTTTCTGGTAATTTGTTCTAAGGGCTAAAATTATAAGAAAAATTAGTCCTATGACAAGCAAGAGCAAAAGAGAATTTTCAGCAAAAAAATTTGAAATCCCTAAAAGCATTCTTGTCATCAAGGGAAGGGACATTTCTGACTGGTCAAAAATCTCTATAAAACTTGGCATGACAAAATTAATTATGGTTATAATTACAAAAACACTTACAAATAGCACTATTAGTGGATAGGTCATAGCTTGTTTTACTGCAGATCTGTTTTTGCTTTCTTCATAGATATAGTTTGAAAGGTTTTCTAAGATTCCTGCAAGTTTTCCGGTCTTAGTCCCTGTTTTTACAAAGGCTAGGATAAGGTCAGAAAAATATCCTTCTGCCATCTTGAAGGCCTCATAGGGACTTCTTCCTCTTTCAAGATTATATAAAATTATGTTTATAGCTTTTTCTATTTTTTTGTTTGCGCCTTGTCTTTTTATAATACTGAGACTATCGTATAGGCTAATACCCGAATTCAATAATAAGGATAGCTCATTAAGAAATAAGGACATAGTCCTAGAGTCTATCCTCTTAGGCCCTATGTCCTTATTTAAAAATTTAACAATCCTGTTATATTTTTCCCTATTCAATTATACATTCATTAATTCAGTGTTTTTCTTATCAGCCAATTCTTCGATTGATTTAATAAATTTATCTGTGATTTTTTGGATTTCATCTTCTAATGTGAACTTATCATCTTCTGTGATATCTCCAGATTTTTCAGATTTCTTAACTTCATCCATATAGTCACGTCTTACGTTTCTTACAACTATTTTTGCATCTTCTGCATAGGTATTTACTTCTTTGGTGTATTCTTTTCTTCTTTCCTCTGTAAGGGCAGGGAATGGTAGTCTAATAACTTCACCGTCATTACCTGGTGTTATACCTATGTTTGATTTTAGAATTGCTTTTTCGATTGGCTGGATATTTGACTTATCCCATGGTTTTATTACAAGTAGTCTTGCTTCTGGGATAGATATTGTGGCTGCTTGGTTGATTGGTGTTTCTGTTCCATAATATGAGAATGTAATACCATCTAGAATTGCTTCTGTAGCTCTACCAGCCTTGATTGTAGAAATTCTTCTTTCAAATGATTCTACAGCCTTTTTCATTCCAGCTTCTGTGTCTTTTTTTATTTGATCATATAGCATTTTAAAAACTCTCCTTTACTCTTGTACCAAGATTTTCATTTTCAAAAACTTTTACCATATTAGATGGGTCATCTATTCCAAACACTATAAGTGGCATATCATTGTCCATGCATAGTGATGTGGCGGTTGTATCCATTATCTTTAATTCTTTTTGTAGAATTTCTTTGTAGGTTAACTTATCAAACTTTTTCGCATCGTCATAGACGTTTGGATCCTTATCATAGATACCATCAGTGCCTGTTTTGCCTAAGAGGATAACATCTGCATCTATCTCTAGGGCCCTTAGGCTTGCTGTAGTATCTGTTGAGAAATAAGGTAGGCCTGTACCTGCAGAAAATATGACAACCCTGCCTTTTTCTAGGTGCCTAATCGCCCTACGTCTTATAAAAGGCTCTGCGACTTCCTTCATGGAAATAGCTGTCATAAGTCTTGTATCAAGACCCATTTCTTCAAGGGTACCCTGGACTCTAAGACCATTCATAACAGTACCAAGCATGCCGATATTATCAGAACTTGCCCTGTCAATTGCCGCTCCTGATCTTCCTCTCCAGAAATTGCCCCCACCAACAACTATGGCTACTTCAACGCCTTTTTCTGTAAGGATTTTGATGTTTTTACAGATGTTTTCAATCATATCATCGTCAAAACCAAATCCCTTATTGCCAGATAGGGCTTCACCACTTAATTTTAAAATAATTCTTTTGGTATCCTGCAAAATATTCCTCCTACTTATTACTAATTATAACCTATAAATGATAACATTTGCAAGTATTTATATTTTTTATTTTTTAGCTCTTTAAACAAAAGAACCACGCATCCAATCCCCTTTTAGATAGAGAAAATGGGCAATTATTGCAATAATGACATTTGATATAGACATTGCAATCCAAATCCCAGTAGAACCGAAATCTGTCATATATTTAAAGAAAAATAATAGTGGGATTCTTATCGCCCAAAGTCTCAGTACGTCAAGAAACATAGCATATTTGGCATTGCCAGAACCTTGGTAGAGACCTTGGTAGATAAAAAACATATTAAGCATAACTAAGGTAAGTAAGGTGTAGTACATATAGGTATCAGCCTCGACCATAAGTTTTGAATCTATAGGTGCATCTATGAAGAATCTTAGAATTTCAAACCTATATATAAAGCTTGCAATAGCAATAATTATAGACATAATGACAACTATAATTGTAGCCTTCTTAAAAGTATCCTTGACCCTTTCAATATTTCCGCTACCTATATTTTGTCCAATAATGCTTGTAATCGCTGATCCAATTCCACCTGGCGGAATATTTAAAAGTCCTGAAATCCTATTAACCATACCATAGGCTGCAACAGTATCTGTGCCGTATGATTGGATAAAAGAATTTAGGATAATAAAACCAACAGCTGTACCCATCTGACCGATAACAGAAGGTGTTGCGATGGTGTATATTTTCTTCACAACATTCCTTTCCCATTTGATAAAGAATAGAGAATTATAATTTAACTTTATCAAGTCTTTATTAACTCTTAGATGTATAAAACCCAGAAGACACATCAAAGCCTGGGTCAAAACAGTGGCAATAGCAGCACCCATTACCCCTAGTCCAAGACCTTTAAAGCCAAAAATGGGTACCAGATCAAAAATAAAAATTGGATTTAAAACCATATTTAAAATAACACAAGTAGTACTTATTATAGTAGGAACTGTGTTTTTGCCCTGGGCTTGGAAAACTGCTGCATAAATAAAATATAAAAATATAAAAGGTATGCCAAAATAAGAATATCTTAGGTATATAACTGAATATTCGTGCAAATCTCCAGTTGCGCCCATGAGGCTTACAATAGTTTCAGCTGTAAAATAACCTACAATCATAAATACAATAGAAAACAAAAGCGAAATATTTATAACTGTATCATTGTATTTTTGTGCAAGGTCAATATCTCCCCTACCAATAAGCTGTGAAATCAGTGATATTGCAGCGATAGATAGGCCAATACCAATTGAGTTAAATAAAAATATAACCGGCCAGGTAAAAGAAGTTGCAGCAAATTCTGCAGTACCAAGCTTACCAAGCCAAAAGGCATCTGCTAGAGAATATAGTTGCTGGATAAAATTATTTAAAATTATTGGAATGGAAATAATTGCAATAGCTCTGTAGATATTTCCATTTAAAATCAGTTCTCTACGATCTTTTTTCATAATTACTCCTAGAACAAAATAATATAGATATTCTATTATATTTTACCATTTTTTTCTGGGTAGGATAAAAGAAAATATCATTATAAGCATAAAGGTTAGATTTAATTCTTATTTGAAAAAATCAAAAAAGCACATCTAACTAGGATAGTGTGCTTAATCTAATATTTTCTTTGTAATTTTTGTAAAATCCTTCTTCTCTTCATCCAATATTATATCTAGATCAAAAAGCTCTCCCAAAAACTTAATCAAGTCATCTAAGTCTTGCTTAGTTTTTAGAAAGTCATTGATTTTATTAATTTCACCTATATATTCATCACTTGGTGCAAACAAATAAAGAATACGGGTCCCATTCATTTATTATAAGCTTATATTTCATTTATATTATCCTTGCCTTAAAAAACGATATAGTAAGTCAATAAAAAAGAGCATTGATTATTCAATGCTCTAAATCGTTTGGTGCGGGATAAAGGAGTCGAACCTTCACGAGAAATTCTCACTAGATCCTAAGTCTAGCGCGTCTGCCAATTCCGCCAATCCCGCATGGGGTGAGTAGTGAGATTCGAACTCACGCTCTCCTGGGCCACAACCAGGTGTCGTAACCAACTGGACCATACCCACCACGTGTTGTATCTTCACTATTCAAACTGACTATATTAGTATACAACTTTTTTATTTGTTTGTCAAATTTATTTTTAAATATTTGTGGGATAAGCTATTTTTTTCGCTTATCTGTTTCCCACTGACAAATATTATAATACCACGAATTTAAAATTAATGCAAGTTTTTTAGAAAAAAATATTTTTCCCCTCTTCATATGTTTATTTTTCCCTCTTTTATAGTAAAATATCTACAGAGGTGAATTATGAAAAGTACAAGAAAACTAATTTTAAAATTATTTGCAATTGTGATTGCAGTAGCTATGGTTGCTCCCCTAGTATATAATGCTATTTTAACCATGCAATGATTATAGAAAATATTGAGTATTCAGATAAGTATAATCTAATCAGGATTACTATCTCCGGTGAGAAGTTTTTTATAGACTATGATATGTATTATGAAAATAACTTTGAGTCGGGTAAAGAAATTGCTTTTGATCTTTACAAAAAAATTTTGGCTAATGACGAGTTTAATAGGGCAAAAAATTTTGCTCTTAATAAAATTTCTTATTCTCAAAAGTCTACCTATGAGATTAGACAAAAGCTAAGAGAAAAGAAATTTTCTGACCATGTTATAGATGATATTATAGCCTATCTTGACTCTTATGGGTTTTTGGATGATGAAGCCTATGTTAAAGCCTATATAAGGGATAAGGATGAGATTTCCCGCTGGTCTAGGGGGAAAATCCGTTACATGCTTAAGTGTAAGCATATCGATGATAATTTAATAGAAGATTACCTATATCTTATAGATGACATAAGAGAAGCGGAAAAGGCAGGTTTTTTTGCTGATAAAAAGATTAAGGGTGATTTTTCTTTTGAAAATAGGACTAAGGTTTTTAGGCACCTTGCCGGTAAGGGTTTTGATATAGATATTATTAACCTTGTTCTTGATGAGAGATTTTCCTAATGCATTTTGTATATATTTTAAGATGTGTCGACAATAGCCTATATACTGGCTACACTACTGATGTAGAAAAAAGACTAGAAGTTCACAATTCTGGTAAGGGTGCCAAATATACAAGGGCTAGACTCCCTGTAAAGCTTGTTTATTGCAGGAGGGTTGATAGCAAATCTATAGGACTTAAGCTTGAGTCTAGAATAAAAAAACTTAGCAAGAATAAAAAAGAGGCTTTAGTCAAAGCATTTGAATTAAGTAAGTAAATTTTTCTCACTTAGTTTTGCTTTTAGACTATTGCCTCTTCTTTTTATAGTCATTTCAAAAAGTCCCATTTTTGTAAATCCAAAAATTTCTGCCTCTAGTTTATATTTATCACATGCTTTTTGAAATTCTTCTATTATTTTCTTTTCCCCGTCTGACCTTAAAAAATCTATTATAACCATACCACCAATATTTCTAAGCTTCAGATTATAGGTTATAAAATCAATTAGTTCAAGATTAACATTTAATAAAAAGTTCTTCTTTTTATTTTTTGACTTCCTAGATCCTGTGTTTATATCGATTACTGTGAGAGTCTTAAGTTCATCTATAATTATAGATAGGTCTTTATAAAATATTTCAGAATCAGATATATTTTCGATAAGTTCTTTAATGATCGATGAATTTTTTATTTCAAATTCTCTTATTTCATAGTCCTTAAAGTCACTCAAGTAAGTATCCCTTAATTTGTTTTCTACGAGTAGTTTTGGCGTTGGTAGGAAGTTTTCTTCTTTTATAAGATTTTCTTTATCCAGGATGATTTCCCTATATAATCCTCCATCTTTTCCCTTATTTTTCTTTAGTTTTGGCTTTCCCCTTAGGGGGTACCTGGTCAGGGTGTAGGCTTCATTTTCTATTTTAAAATTTTCACTTGCGAGTCCTAACTTACCATTAGCAGGCTCTCTTACATATTCTACAATCGCAGTATCTCCTATTTTATAGGATAGGGTCGATTTTAGAAATAAATTTTCTGTATCAGATATTTGTACAAAATAAGCATTGAGGCTGTCAATTTTATTTACTACCTTAGCCCTGTAGATATTATGAAGAGGAGAGTCATAGAAAATAAGATCCATAACTCTCCCCTCTTCACATCTAACAAGGACTTTCTCTTTTTTATCCTCGTATATTATTCTCATTTGCTAAATATTCTCTTAATCTTTTCAAAAAATCCGATTGTTTCAATGGGCTCAGCCTGGCCTGCTATTAGGTTATCTATTACTTTTTTGAAATATTCATTTTCTTTAACATAGCCA
>JBHWRC010000053.1:0-52911 GCA_043426375.1 Anaerococcus sp. | reverse complement strand
TCAGAATTGTAGTTTTCTTTATAATAATCCTTAATTTTATCTAGGTAATTTGTATAGGAAGTAAGCCAGTTAATTGCTGGATAATGCCTTGAGTAAGCAAGTTTTCTATCAAGACCCAAAAATACATTTACACTTCTTCTTGTAGCTTCTGTAACAGGTTCTGAAAAATCTCCTCCAGAAGGTGAAACAGCACCTATTAGAGTAACTGACCCTTTTGTACCATTTAAGTTTTCGAAATAACCAGCCCTTTCATAAAACTTTGATAGTCTACTAGCTAGATAAGCCGGATATCCTTCTTCAGCTGGGATTTCTTCAAGCCTTGCAGATATTTCTCTAAGAGCCTCAGCCCATCTAGAGGTCGAATCTGCCATAAGAGCTACATCATATCCCATATCCCTATAATATTCAGCTATAGTTATTCCTGTATAAATACTAGCTTCCCTAGCTGCAACTGGCATATTTGATGTATTTGCAATAAGGATGGTTCTTTGCATCAAATCTTTGCCTGTATTTGGATCAATTAGGTCTGGAAATTCCTCTAATACTTGAGTCATTTCATTTCCCCTTTCACCGCAACCAATATATACTATAATATCTACATCTGAGTATTGGGCAAGCTGGTGTTGGAGCATGGTTTTACCTGTTCCAAAACCACCTGGAATTGCAACAGTTCCTCCCTTTGCTATTGGAAAAAATACATCTAAAACCCTTTGGCCTGTTACAAGGAGGTTCTTAAGTCCTAGTGCTTTTTTCACTGGTCTTGGATTTCTAACTGGCCAGTATTGATAAAGTTTTAGATCAAAAATACCTTCATCATTTTCAACCTTTATAATTGTATCTTCAAGCTTATATTTACCATCTTCTTTAGCTTCAATAACTTTACCCTCTACATTTGAAAGTAGTCTATGTTCAATAACTTCTGTTTCTTTTATGATTCCATATATATCGGATTTTCTAATCCTATCACCAGACTTAAACTTGATGGATACTTCCCATTCTTTTTCTAGATCGAGATTATCAAAACCAATACCTGACGGTATAAAGGCTCCGTATTTGTCCATAATGTCTTTTAGAGGTCTTTCAATACCGTCAAACATATTTCCAAGAAGCCCTGGACCTAGCCTAACAGACAAAGGCATGGATGTTGAAATAATTTCTTCACCAACCTTAAGTCCTGTTGTATCTTCATATACCTGTATTGTTGCAATGTCTCCATCAACCGATATTACTTCGCCAATAAGCTTTAATCCACCGACCGATACCATCTCTTTGATTTTTAGACTTCTAGCATTTTTTGCATATACTACCGGCCCATTTATTGTCTTAATTACTGGATTCATTAAAACTCTCGCTTTCAAAAACTTGGTATAATTTTTTACCAAGTTTATACTTGTTCTCTCTTATTTTTTGCCTAAAAGTAAAATTGTACCTAAATTCTCTATTAATATCGATCAACATAAAGCCTCCAATATATGAATTATTAATAGTTTCGATATTTTTAAACTTTATTAAATCTAGGTCGTCTTCTACAACTGCGACTATAATATCATCTTCTTTAAGTGATAGACCCTTAATCTTTTCACTTATTTGCTTTTGAAGATTATCTTTATATTCCGAAATTTTCTTATAGGACTTTAATTTTTCTGTCAATTTTTCATAAAAATCATCAAGTAAGTCTTCTTTATAAGTAAAGAACTTATTTTTTTCTTCCTCACTTATTTTAGAAATCTCTTCATTTTTTCTTATTTCTAAGAAAACATCCCTATCTTTGATCTTTTTTTCAAAGTCTTCCTTACGAACCTCATTTTTGCTGTCTAAGAATATGGAATTTTTTTCTGTTGATTGAAACAATTCTTGGTCTGTTTTTTCTTTTTCTTCATCCCAGACCATTTTTCTAAAACTTGATAATTTTGCTTCTATGTCTAACATATCTAATCCTTTCAGCCATCTATAGTTACAATCAAAGGTCTTGTGTTTTCTTTTCTAAAATCATCTATTTTTAGTTTATTTTTATCGTAGACGCTTCTTGTTATAATCAAAATTGCAAGGTTAGAATCTTCTACAGATTTATCAAAAATTAAATTAAAATTATTTGATTTTATTAATTCCCCCTCGATTGCACCTAATCTAAATATTGTTAGCAAATTATTTGAATCAGTTAATATCTTTGCTTTCATCTTATGCGTTTAGGATCATGATTGAAATGATAACACCAAAGATTGCTATACCTTCGGCAAGACCTACGAATATGATTGTCCTACCAAGGATAGACTGATCTTCAGATATAGCTCCAAGGGCTGCAGAACCAACTGTACCAACAGCGTATCCTGTACCAATAGCTGCAAGACCTGTTGATAGTGCCGCACCTATATATTTTAGACCATCAGAAGCTGCTGCTGTAGCTGCAGTTTCTGCAGCTTTAGATCCAGAAGGAATTAATAAAACTACAATCATCATCATGATAGGTACAAATGTAAATAAATTCATCTTAAGAGCCTTTCTGATTTTAGCTTTTGATGGATCCTCATTTGTTTTTAATAGGTATAAACCTGAATAAATTGTTATAATTACTACTGCTAGTGCTAATAGTGCTGTATATTTTATCATAATATCTCCTTTAGTTTCTTTCTTTTATTGGTCTAAATTTACGACCATTTCCTTGATAATATTTGCTAAACATTTCATAAAACTCAAGTCTCAAACCTTGAATAAATACAATCATACCTTCAAGTCCTATGATTAAAATATTTCCTAAAATAAGGATAATGAGACCTTTAATTCCACCGCCTGCAATTTCACTCATAACCTCAAAAGCCATATACAAACCAACGTGATTTATAGCAAAGGCCCCTACTCTTGTAAAGGATACAAGGTTAGAAAATACAGACAAAAGTGCTTCTATTATTGAAAATGAACTTTCAACATAATAGTCAAATGCTGTTGATTCATAAGTATGATCTCTCTTTTCTATTTTTGCTGCGATTGGTTTTGAAAAAACAATCATTACTATTGATAGAATTAACATTACTAAACCAATAGCTTTTGGTAAAGGACTTACATTTGTAATATTAAGGATTAGTAAGACAAATGAAGTCATCATCATAAGCCCTGCTATACCTTCTTTACCGAAGATACCTTCCTCTATATTTTTTTGCTTAACCAATTTGTTATAGATTCCCATAAAGTAAGCTATTACGAGTAGACCTATACCGAATGCTACTGAAGCGATAAGGACCTTCATTATATTGTCAAATGGCTTTATAAGTAAGGCTGGTATAAGGGTTTCTATACCAAAAATCGAACCATACATTATGCCAAAGAAGCATGCTGAAAATCCAATTCTCCTAAGAAGAGCGCCGAAGGTCTTATTTTTCTTATCTACTAAGAAACTTAGTAAGACAAAGACTAAACCTTGGCCTAAATCTCCAAACATCATCCCATATAAAAGCATATAGGATATAGCGAAAAATGGAGTTGGGTCAATCTCATTATAATTTGGAGCCCCATACATATTTACTAAAAACTCGAAGGGTCTAAAAAGCTTATTATTTTTTAGTTTTGTTGGTGGTGATTGATTAGTGTCTTTTTTCACTGTCACGGTTGTATCTTCATACTTATCAGAGAGATCCGTAAATTCATCTATCTTTGAATCTGGAACCCAACCTGAAAGGTACAAGTACTTATCACCCTTGGCCATCTTTGAGACCAATTCATCACTTTTTTCGTAATAATCTAAGGAATGAGAAAGATTATCTACTATATCCTTGTTTTTTGATTTAATTTCTTCAATATTCTTATTAATAGCATCTAATTCTTTGTCAATACTGTCTATTTCACTATTTATAGAAGATAGGTTTTGATCTGGAATTTTTTTATCAATAAATCCCAAAGTATTAACAGCTCTTCCTATATCATCCTTAACTTGCTTAGGGTAGACTAACAAATAATTTTCTTTAGAATTTTTAATCTTATCAGCCATCTAATCCCCTTTCATAATAATATCAAAAGCATAGTCAACAAGCATATCAATTTTTTCATCATATACGGCTTGTATATCATCTCTAAGCTTCTTATATTCTTCCTTGATTTCTTTACTTTTTTGTTCAATTTCTTGATCGTATTTTGAATTTATCCTAATTATTTCGTCTTGAATCTTATTAGAATATTCATTGTCTATCCTCATAGCAACCTTTAAACTTTCTTCTTTCTCATTTGCTATGATATCATCTACTTCTTTTCTTCTAATGGTAGTTTTCTTATCTAGTTCAAATATCTCATTTAGGGCATCTGATGATTTTAAAGCATCTTCATCTAAGTGAATAATTAGTGATGGAATATTTTCATAATTATTTTTTAATATAAATCTTCCATCTTTAGATACCTCGCCATACCTATAATCGAAATAATTGAGGTTTTTTATTTTTTCTATATCAATTTCAGCCTTATCAAGTATCTCAAGATTTCCTTTAAAATCTAAAAGTTCCTTTCTCTTCTCAAGCAATTCTTCTTTTCTTTTTATAATTGGTGCAAGATTTTTATAAAGGTCTTCTAAATCTTCTTTTGAAATAGCCTTCTTACAAGAATCATTAATACTATCATCACTTTCAAGCAGGGTCTTTAGATAAGTAATTTTTTCTATATCAGACTTAGACAGACCCTCAAAACTTTTGATACTATTCATATCTTCTGTAAGCTCTACATTTTCAGTGCTTGCTTTAACTGAAAATGCCCTACTTGCTACTTGATTAAAAGCATCTACTGGTTCTATTTGACCTATATTTATCACATCTATCAGTAAATCTCTTAGATTCGACAACCTAGATGTAATATTTACCAGGTGCATTTTTTCTACTGTCATATTTACCTTCCTATCAACAACTCTTTCTTTTGAATGTTAGTATAATTATCATCCATTTCTAGAAGCGCTATAATATTTTTCATATTAATATATAAAAGATTAATAGCAGAAATTATATAAAGAACATCCGATCTTTCATTGATTATTTCATCTTTCAATATCTTTATTTTCTTTTCCTCCTTGACCTTATAAAAAATATTTTCTTCTTCAAACAAATTCTTATACCTCGTATTTTTAAAATAATCCATGAGTTCTTCCTTATCAAGAATCGAAATTTCTTTAAGCCTTGACCCATTATATAGGTAGCCTCCCTCAATGAGATAATTAAATATTTCATTATCATCTACATCAAAAAAAGTTTTTAACCTATATATCATTTCAAAATTGAGTAAATTTATCTCTTCAGCTATGAATTTTTTAATTATTTTTGCTTCTTTATATGGAAAATCTTCGCTTAATTTCAAAAGATCCCTATAATACGATTTGATCAATGCATTTGATGATAAAAATATAATAGAATCCCTGTTAATATTTTCATTTAAAAATGGTTCAAGGACTCTCCTTAAATGCTTATCATCGATACTTTCAATAAAATCACTAAAATTTGTATTATAATCTAGTTTCATAGTTTTATAATAGGGGCTATTTTTGAAATATGTTAAATTGTCACTTAAGGAATTATTTAAAATACTTGTAATAATTTCTTGAATATAATAAATTTTGTAAATTGAAAAATACAGCTGGTAAAATTTCTTACTAAGACCTGATAGAAAATAGTCTAAGCTTTTTAATTCCTTATAGAAGTGTTCTTTAAGCTTATCCTCGATAGTAAGTTTTTCATCATAAGGGCTTATAAAATTATAAACTTTACTAAGATAGTCAGCCTTTGTTTCTAGATTATTTTCCCTTATCAAGCTTTCGACCATTTCATCAGTTAAAATTTCTGATAATTTAGCCTTAGCTTTTACAGAAACATCTTTCATACAACCTCCTTTCTGCTATCAAATATTGTACCTGATTATTTTTTATAAAAAAAGCTTTTAATATATCAAATATACTTTATATCTAAATTTCATAAATAGTAAAAGGACTTTATACTAAGCTATAGATCGTTTACCTAAAAAAATATGATAAGAAAATATTTTTATATTTTTTTAAATTTATCAAAGTTACCTAATAAATTCAATTTAATATAAAATGTTCTTAAAAATCTTTGTCTCTAAGATTAACCTAGCTTTTAGTTGAAGCCCTTTTTGCTAATTTTATTTAATTATTCTACAAGATCGCCCGATATCGTAAATGATGTATTATCGGTAATTTTGACACTAACAATCTCACCTATAAGGCTCTTATCTGCCTTAACATGGACAAGCTTGTAATCATCAGTCCTTCCTGTTAAGACTTCAGGATTATTCTTGCTTTCTGATTCTAGAAGTACCTCAACTGTTTTTCCTATATAAGCTTTGTTTTTCTCATAAAAGATAGGATACAATACATCAAGGAGCCTATCAAACCTGTCTTGTACAATATCATCCTCTATTGGTGTAAGCTTTGCAGCCCTTGTCTTTGGTCTTGGTGAATATTTGAAAGTAAAGGCTGTATCGTAGCCTACTTCTTGACATACTTTTAGAGTTTCTAGAAAGTCTTCTTCAGTTTCTGTTGGATAGCCTACAATTATATCTGTTGATATTGCAATTTCTGGTATTTCTTCTTTTAGCTTTCTTGCTCTCTCAAGATATTTTTCCTGAGTGTATTTACGGTTCATATCTTTAAGGACCTTATCTGATCCTGATTGAAGCGGTAGGTGGAAATACTTACAGATATTATCATTTCTTTTGATTACTTGTATTAATTCATCTGATAAATCTTTAGGGTGACTTGTTGTAAATCTAAGTCTTTTTAAATTAGGAATTTGTGCCACCTTTTCTAATAATTCTGGAAATGTATGTTTAAAGTCAGCCTTATTCCCATAAGAGTTTACATTTTGACCAAGTAGTGTGATTTCTTTATATCCTTCATTTACCAAGTACTCTACCTCCTGAATTATTGATGAAGGCCTTCTTGAATCTTCTCTACCTCTAGATTCAGGTACTATACAGTAAGAGCAGAAGTTATCACAACCTGTCATTATATTTACATAAGCTTGGAAATCATTTGGTGTATTATATTTTACAAAATCATCTTTTACATCATCTGTTGATATATCTACAACTCTTTCATTTGTCTCTAGGTACCTAAAAATAAGGTCAGCTAATGAATTTATATTTTTGGTACCAAAGATAATATCAACTTCCTTATGCTTATCGATTATGACTTGTCTAGCGACTTCTGTTTGCATCATACAACCTGATACTGCTATGATTTTTTCTGGATTTTCTTCCTTTATCTTTTTAAGAGATGAGACTTGACCATATAACTTAAGTTCGGCATTTTCTCTTACCAAACAGGTGTTAAATAAGATAAAATCTGCCTTTTTCCTATCCTCTTCGTAAGTGTATCCCAAATCCTCTAAGATAAAGGAAATCCTCTCAGAATCATGCTCATTCATTTGACAACCAAAGGTTGTAATATTGTAGGTTTTTCCTTTGAAATAATCTTTGTATTTGTCTAACTTTTTGCTTGCCATATTACTCCTTAAGTAAAAAAAGAGATGAACTTAGTCATCCCTTTTTAGTTATTGATTTTATTCAGCGTCTTCTTCAATTGATCCTAATAAGTCATCAGACCCTTGTTCTGATAGTGCTTGTGCAAGCATATCACCAAGGTTATTATTTAGGTCATCGTCACCGAATGCTTTTGTGTTGTCTCTTTCAACTTTCCTTCTTGGTTTATCGTTATTTCTAAATTGTTTTCTTGGCTTTCTTTCAATTCTTTCAGGTTGTTCTTTTAAAGCTTTTATAGAAAGACCAACTTTTTCTTCTTCTTTGTCGATTGAAATGATTTTAACTTCGATTTCATCGCCAACATTAAGTTCGTCAGATGGTTGTTCTACGTGTTCCCAAGAAATTTCTGATACGTGCACTAGTCCTTCTACACCGTCAGCAACTTCAACGAAAGCACCGAAGTCAAGTAAGTTTACAACCTTACCATTGACTACATCTCCTACTTCGTGTTCATTAACGAATTTTTCGAATGGCTTTTCTTCAAGTTGTTTACGTCCAAGAGAGATTCTGTTTTTCTCTTTGCTTAATTTTAGGACTTTAACCTCTATATCATCGCCAACATTTAGGACATCTGATGGATGTTCTACTCTTGTCCATGCAATGTCAGAAACATGAAGTAAACCGTCAAGACCATTTACTTCAACAAAGGCACCAAAATCAGTAAGTCTTGCAACTTTACCTTCAACTACTTGACCTTCTTCAAGCTCTTCCCAAAGGTCATCTAGTTCTTCTTCTATTACATCTTTTCTTGATAATACAAGTCTATTTTTTCTTTCGTCGATGCTTATGATCTTAAGATCCCACTCTTCACCAACAAATTTCTTAAGGTTTTTAACAAAGTATGTTGCTATTTGGCTAGCTGGTACAAAACCTTGAACACCATTTACTTCAACATTTAGGCCGCCCTTATTAAATCCAACAACCTTACCGTGAACTAATTCTTCGTTTTCGAATTTTTCGGCTAATTCTTTCCAAACCTTCATTCCTTCTACTCTTCTAGTAGAAAGAGAAACATTGCCTTCTCCATCGTCAAGTTTGATAACATATACATCTATATCATTACCAACTTCAAAATTGTTTTTAGGATCTTGTTGTTCCTCTTCAGTCATTTCGTCTAGTTTAACAATACCATCTGCACGATATTGGATATCTACAAATACCTCATCATCTTTAACGTTGATTACTGTACCTGTGATTACCTCTTTTGGGTAAATCTTTCTTAAACTATTCTCCAGACTGTTCATAAATTCTTCTTTTGTGAATTCATCCATACTACTTACTACCTCCTCGATAATCGACTCAGGCGTAGACGCTCCTGCGATTATTCCTAATTTTTTAAATTTAGAGAGCTTTTGCAAAGGTAGATCTTTAACAGTTTCAATCCTTAAAACATTTTTACAAAACAAACTTGCTACTTGGTATAGCTTGTTTGTATTAGAACTATTAAAACCACCAACTACAATCATACAATCTACCTGACTAGCTAGTTCTTTAGCTGAATCTTGCCTTAGTTTGGTTGCATTGCAGATTGTGTTTTCTATTACTACACTATCATTATTTTCTTCTAACTTGTTAGCAATATTTATAAAATACTCAAACCTATTTGTAGTTTGGCTCACTACATATAGTTTTTCGTAATTCTTAATATTTTTTGCTTCAGTCTCATCTTCAACTACTATACCCTTATTTAATAAAGAGTCCATAGCAATTATCTCTGGATGTGTTTTATCTCCAACAATTATTACCTGATAGCCCTCTTTTTCCTTATCTACTATTTTTTTATATATATTATTTAAAACTGGACAAGTAGCATCAACAATCTCATTACCATTTGCAATTAGCATTTCTTTAAGATCTTGAGTCTCTCCATGTGCCCTTATCACGATTAGGCTATCCTTGATATTTAGGGCTTCGTCCTTATCTATCACAGCTAGCCCTTTAGATTCTAGTTCAGAAACTAGTTGTGGATTATGAATCAAAGGACCCAAACAATAAGCTTTTTTATCACTGTTTAAGGCTTCATTTGCAAGCTCAACACTTCTTTTTACTCCAAAACAAAATCCTGAATTTTTAGCAATTATTATTTCCATTATTTTCTCTTTCTAATACTCTCCTATTTTTATATATTTTTTCAAAAACATCATCACTTATTTTTTTCATCGCCTCCTTATTCTTAAGGCTTGAATATTCGCTAATTTTAATTGGTTCTTTGATATAGATTTCTACTTTAGAAAATAACTTATAAGAACTAATGATTTCTATAGGCAAAATATCTGCCTTTGATTTAAGGGCAATAAAACCAACTCCCTCATGCATATTTTCTCTTCCGATTTCTTTAACCCTAGTTCCTTCTGGGAAAATCCCCAGGGTTTTTCCGTCTTTTATTATTGATATGGCATGTCTTAAGGATTTTATATCACTTCCCTGTCTATCAACGGGAAAAACTCCTGCCTTTGATAAAATTCCTCTTAAAACAGGTATTTCAAACAATTCTTTTTTTGCCATAAAGTTAAATTTTATTGGTAATGATAAAGCCAAAAAAAATGGATCTAGGTTTGACCAGTGGTTTGCGCAGACAATTATATCCTTATTTTTAGGTATATTTTCTATTCCAAACACTTTTATCCTATAAAAAGGAAATAATAATACTTTTATAAGTCCAACTATTACATTATAAAACATCTGTATCCTCTAAATGTGATAAGATTAAATCTATTGTTTGATCAATATTTAAATTGGAGCTATCTATAATTACTGCACCATCTGCTACTTTTAGCGGCGCAATATCTCTATTAGTGTCATAGTTATCCCTTTTTATAATGGCCTTTTCTATTTCTTCAACCGACATATCAGACTCTCCCTGATCAAATCTTCTTTTGGCCCTAGTCAGAGCTGAAGCCGTAAGGTAAAACTTATATTTTGCATCAGGGAAAACTACGCTTCCTATATCTCGACCATCTAGGATAAAAGAAGTATTTTCTGCTATTTTTCTCTGAAGATCAACCATTTTTTCTCTTACATAATCTCTTGCAGATACCCATGAAACATTGGCAGTCACTTCATCATTCCTTAAATTTTCCGTTACATCTTCTCCATTAAGATAGAGTTTATTATCCTTAAAACCTATGCTAATTTCATCCAGTAAGGATTTTAAAATTCCATCATCGCTTTTCTCGCTATAGCCCTTATCAAGAAAATATTTTGTAACTGCCCTATACATTAGACCGGTATTTAGGTATTCAATTTTTAATTTCTCTGATAATATTTTTGAAATTGTTGATTTTCCTGAGCCGCTAGGTCCATCGATAGCAATTATATAAGTCATGAATTCTCCTTTATGAAATTCGCAGATGCATAGGCTGTTGAAAAGCACATTTGAAGGTTATATCCACCTGTTAGGCAATCAATATCTAAGATTTCTCCAACAAAGAATAAATTTTCTACTAGTTTTGATTCCATATTTTTTGGATTAATCTCTTTAACATCTACCCCACCTCTTGTGACTATTGCGGATTCAAAAGAACCGAACCTATCAAAAACAAGGTCAAAGTTTTTCATTTTGTCTACTAGTAATTTTCTTTCTTCCTTACTAAACTCAGAAGCTATCTTAGTATGCTCTATGCCTGCTTTTTCAAATATTAGCTTAAGCAAAGAATCCTGTGACAATGACTTAAGTGCATTTTCGATAGACTTCCTTGAATTAAGCTTAATTAAATCTATAATTTTTGTATCTAATTCATTATAAGTTATATCCTTACAAAAATCTATAGTAAGACTATTTATTTTTTCATCAACCATAAAGGAAGAGGCCCTAAAAGCACCTGGACCTGTTATAAAATTAGAATTTAACATAATATCACCATCGATACTAATGTTTTTTGTATCACTTGTCATATTTATCCTTACCTCTGTAAGTGAAAGAGCCC
Source organism: Anaerococcus sp. (assembly GCA_043426375.1). Lineage (GTDB taxonomy): Bacteria > Bacillota > Clostridia > Tissierellales > Peptoniphilaceae > Anaerococcus. The sequence goes on along the minus strand of JBHWRC010000053.1, from coordinate 41,464 downwards.
TTACGTTAAGCTTATCCTTGATAAAAATTGGAACTAATACAGGTCTTGGTTTTATAATATTATGGCCAAGTTTTTTCGCTAGTTCATATCCATATCCGTCAGATCCTGTATTTGGATAGGACCTCCCACCTGTTGCTACTATTAGATAATCGAAGCTATATGACTCGTTACTATTATCAGTCAGATAAAATTTCTCATCATAATATACTTTTCTAATAGATGTACCAAGTCTTAGTTTAACTAAATTTTCTTCTAATCTTTTCTTAAAAAATGAAACTACATCACTTGCCTTCTCACTTTTTGGAAAAACTCTTCCATCATTTTGATTAGATGTTTCTAATCCATTTTTATTAAAAAATTCTATAAGCTTATAATTATCGAATTGAATAAAGGATGAGTATGTAAACTTCTTATTTCTTATAACACAATTTAAAAATTCATTATATAAAGCAGTATTAGTAAGATTGCACCTACCTCCTCCTGTCATTAAAAGCTTTTTCCCTAAGTCCTTGTTAGTATCAAAAAGAGTTACTTCATTATTTTCATCTTTTGCAATTAGAGCTGCCATCATTCCGGATGGTCCTGCGCCTATAATCCCTATTTTTCTCATATTTATCCCACAAAAAAAGATAGTTTCCTATCTTATAATCTCTTTTACAAACTTTAATTCTTCATTATTAAAATAACTGTATTCTTCTTTTTTTAAATCGTCTAGGTTTATTTTGCCTATTCTAATTCTTTTTAAATTTAGAACATTTACAGAAAAATATTTAAACATCCTTCTAATTTGCCTATTATATCCTTGGTGAATGATGACATTATAAGTGTTATTTCCTAAATAAAATATTTTAGCATTAGAAGTTTTTTCACCATTTCCTATATCGAGTCCTTTTTCAAACTCCTTTTCTTGAGCTTTATTTAATCTTTTATCAACCCTTACAATATATTCCTTATCAAGCTTATACTTTGGATGGGTAAGACTATTGGCAAACTCTCCATCATTTGTAATAATCAATAATCCTTCACTGTCTTTGTCTAGTCTTCCAGCAGCAAAAAATCTCGTACCTATATCTATTAGATCATTCAAATCTTTTTTGTTAAATGGATCAAAGTTTGATGTAATAAAACCTACAGGCTTGTAGAGTTTGATATAGAACTTTTTTACAAGTCCTAGGATCTGTCCCTCTACTTCAACTTCATCTTCATTAGATATTTTTATTCCTGGTTCTGTAACAACCTTTCCATTTAGCTTAACCTTGCCTTCTTCTATAAGGTCATCAGCTTTTCTTCGAGAAGTGTATCCGCTATTTGCAATAAATTTATTAATCCTCATTTTTATCATTCCTTATTTCAGGGAGGTCATCTAAAGATTCTAAATTAAAATATTTCAAAAATAAATCAGTAGTGCCATAGATAATAGGTTTACCTATCTTATCAAGTCTTCCTTTTTCTTTGATTAAGTCTTTATCTAAGAGCGAATCTATAGTAGATTGAGAGTTTACTCCCCTAATCTTATCAATTTCTACCCTAGTTATAGGCTGCTTATAGGCAATAATCGAAAGTGTTTCTAGGGTTGAATTGCTAAGTTTTTTTTCTGATTTAGATAAAAGATTTTCAAAATACTTATAACTAGCTTTCCTGGTTGTAAATTGATATGAATTATTAAATCGTCTTATGACTAAGCCGCTTTCCATATTTATTCTTTCTTCTAACATATTATTAAGGCATTTTTTTATTTCTGACTTAGAAAAATCATATAAAATTTTACTTAATTCGTCTATATCTATTGGGTCTGCCCATACATATAGGACTTCTTCTATAAGTCCTTTTAAATAATCTTCTGTCATTTATCCCTCTTTATAATCCTAAAAGAATTTTCTTCTATCTGTTTTATATATATTTCATTAAGCCTTACAAGTTCAAGTAGGGCAAGGAAGGTTGCGATGCACTCTGCCTTAGAGTTAATTCTTTTAGTTATATCCAGTAAATTTAATTCTTTTGAGAAATTTAAAGTTTTTCTTAGACTTATTAGATAGGAATTTACATCAGGAATCCTTACCTGTTCAAAAATCTTTTCTTCTTTTTGCTTTTCTTTATCTATCTTTCTTAATAACTTGGTAAATTCTTTAGATAAAATATCTACATCTTGCGAAATAACAAAAGTTTCCTTTTGAAAATTTGCCAAGTCTTCTTGATACTTTGACCTGATTTTCCTAGCTTCATCTTCGAGAAATTTAAAGTCTTCTTGAACTGATTTGATTTTTTTATACTCTATTAAGTAAGACAAGAAGTCATCTTCAAGCTTTTCGTTTTCTGGTTTTGGTAGTAATTTATTTGCTTTGATTGTCAAAAGGATAGAGGAAGTATATATAAATTCAGATAGCATAGATATTTCTATATCCATCTTTGCCATCTCATCCAAAAAAGGATTAGTAATTTCCTCTATCTTTACATCATAAATATCGATTTTTTCTCTATCTATAAGCTTTAAGAGTAGGTCAAAGGGACCTTCAAAGTCTTGAAGCTTGATGTTAAGATTCATTAAACCTTCTTAGGGCATAAAAAATAGCAATTATTGTTTTTGCATCTGTTATTTCGCCATTTTCTACCATTTGGTACAAATCTTTTATTGGATAAGATTTACTTTCAACATTTTCGTCTTCATCAAGGTCTAGGGGTGCTTCAACTAAGTCTTCTGCTACGAAAAATGATAGTTTATCATTTGTAAAACCAGGTGAAGAATGCATATCAAATAAGTAAGTAACTTTCTCTGGAAAATAACCCACTTCTTCTTGGAGCTCTCTTTTAGCTGTTTCTACTGGTAGTTCTCCAGGATCTACAAGACCTGCTGGTATTTCAAGTGTTATCTTATCTATAGCCTTCCTATATTGGCTAACCATCCATAGTTTGTCATTACCATCATAGGCAATTATTCCAACTCCTTTTTGATGGTCAACTATTTCTCTTTTTGAATACCTTTTATTTTCTAGTTCTACAGTTTCTACTCTTAACTTCAAGATTTTCCCGTCATAAATATTATCCGATTTTATGGTTTTTTCATAGAACTTTTCTTCATTCATTTCTTAAATCCTCCGCCATTTCTAAAATCTCTTTGGCTGATTTTATTGTGGTGTCTGTAATATCCACCCCTCCTATAAGTCTAGCTATTTCGTAAACTCTCTCATCACCCTCAATAGTCTTAGAACTAGAGATAGTAAATTTGCCTTGGTCTTCCTTGCTAATTAAAATATGATTATTTGCAAGAGAAGCTATTTGAGGAAGGTGGCTAATTGATATTATCTGTCTGCTCTTTGATAAGTCAAGTATCTTTTCACCGACAATTTGAGCAGTTCGGCCGCTTATACCCGTATCTATCTCGTCAAATATCATGGTGCCAATGTCATCAAAACTTGCAAAAACTTCCTTAAAAGCCAGCATTATACGAGATATTTCACCACCAGATGCTGTCTTTGTTAGAGAAGAGAGCTTCTCGCCTTTGTTTGTCCTTATTAAAAAATCAATATCATCATAACCTGTTCTGTCAATATTTTCTTTTTTTCTAAGGTCGACTTTAAATTTACCATTTTTAATGTTTAATTCTACAATTTTTTCATTAATTGACTTTTCTAGTTCTGATATTTTTCTTAGTCTGATATTATGGATTTCAGTAGCTCTTTTTTGCATTTTTTCGTCAATTTTATTTAAAATGCTAGTCAGATTATTTTTCAAATCATCGACTTGATCAAGTTCATCAAGTCTTGATTGCATAGAGTCATAATACGATTTTATTTCTTCGATGTTATTTCCATATTTTCTCTTTATGTCGAATATTTTCCTATTTAAGTCTTCTAAGACTTCTAACCTTTCTGGATCTGAAGAAAGATTATCGACATAAGAATCTGCTTCTGCATAAATATCATTAATTTCATCAGAAATAGACATAAGTCTGTTATAAATATCTGAAGATTTTGGATCCATATCGATAAAATCATCTATAAAAGATGCAGTTTCTCCAATTATTTTGCTTAATGTCGGTATTTGATAATCGTCTGAATCTATGAGATTTATCATTTGATAGTAGGCTTCTTTTAGATTTGAAACATTGCTTAATTTTTTATATTCAGCTTCTAATTCTTCTTCGTCTATGTTGAATAAATCTATGCTATCTATCTCATCTATTTGATAATTTAATAAGTCTCTTTCCCTGCTTATTTCCTCATCTGATAAGTCTAGATTTTCGAAGCGACTAATATAGTCAGATTTTTCCTTGTATAAGGTTTTCAACTCTTTTTTTATGTCCTTAGTTTCTTGATCATTTTGATAAGAATCTATGAGATTAATATAATTAGACTTATTCATATAGATATTAGAATCACCTTGCTTATATATATCAATTAAGTCTTTGCTAATATCATTTAGCAAACTAAGATTAGATAACCTGCCATTAATTCTAATGTTTGAAGAATTTTTGCCTATATTTCTTGTAATAATAAGCTTATCATCATCAAAGCTGATACCATAGCTTTCTAATTTTTTTATATAGTCTTCATCAAGGATGAATACTGCTTCTATAATTGTATGATCTTTAAAATTACCTATAATGTCCTTACTTGCCCTTTTTCCTAAAATTAGATTTATTGCTTCTAAAATAATAGATTTACCAGAGCCTGTCTCTCCAGTAAGGACATTAAACTTATTTTCAAAAAATATATGGTCTTTTTTTATTATAATAAAGTTATCTATGAATAGCTCTTTTAGCATTATTTGACTAAATCCCTGATTTCTTCAACAAGATCATCTATAGTTTCAAAATCTTTTGGTGTTATAAATATTGTATCGATACCTGTTACAATACCTCCTACATTTTCAAGCTTTGCATTTGTTATGTATTGGCCGCAAACAGTTGCGCAATAGGATATTGTTTTAATCACTATAAGTTGAGCTGATTTTTCTACTGATAATACAGCTTCCTTGAAAATCTTTTCTATTCTTTCAGTGAGTGTATCATAGACTGCATCAACAACTGTATATTTGTATTCATAATCGTCGCTTTGTACTTTTGATATTCTTAGTTCTTTGATATCTCTAGATATAGTCGCCTGAGTTGCATTAACCCCTTGGTCTCTAAGGATCTCTGACAGCTGACTTTGAGTTCTTACTTCATTATTTTGTATTATGTCTAAAATTAGTCTTTGTCTAGTATACTTCTTCATTTCTTCCCCTAATAACTTCGATTTGTTAGGTAATCTATTAAATTTAGCAAAACTTCATTATTATCAAAGCTCTTTAAAGCTTCTTTAGCATTTAGATTTACAGTGTTTAAAACTTCTTCAGCTTTATTTCTATCCATGAGATTAAGTATATTTAGCTCGTCTTCATAAGTATCTTCGAGTAAATCATCTTGAATTTGAAAAGCCAAGCCTAAGTTATAAGCAAAATTTTCGATTTTAAGAATTTCTTCTTGGGACTTTCCACAAATTATTGCCGCAGATACGCAAGCTGCCTTAAATAAGTCTGATGTCTTTTTGCTATAGACTTCAAAAAGGTAGTCTTTATTATAAGTTTTAGCTTTCCTTAAATCCAAAACTTGTCCACCAATCATCCCTTTTCTTGATGCACGTTCTAATATGTAAAGTCCTGCTTTTAGGTAATCACTATTATCTAAACCTATCTTGTTTATAATTAAACATGCTTCATTCAAAAGAGCATCACCGGTTAGTATTGCAATATCTTCACCAAATTTTTTATGTACGCTATCCTTACCTCTTCTATAGTCATCATCATCCATTGCTGGCAAATCATCATGAACTAAAGAATAGGCATGGATAAATTCAAGAGCTAACGCTAGCCTGTAGTCATTGTCACATATTTCTTGCGAAAACATTTTCTTACTTTCGAGATACAGAAAAGCCCTCACTCTCTTGCCGCCGTCACTAGCATAGAGCATTGCTTTTTCTATTAAACCTTCTAAATTATAGTAGTTCTGAACTTTCCTATCTATAATATTTTTATTGTTATTTAATACTTCTAAAAACTTTTCCCTATTCATCATTACTTATTATTTCTACCTTAGCCTTATAATCTTCAAGCTTTTCCTCTAGGCCTTTATACATTTTCTTTGCTTCATTATAAAGCCTAATAGATTCATCTAAGTTATCCTTATTGTTTTCAATTTTTTCTAGTGTTTCCTCTATTTTTTTGTACTGGTCTTCAAATGACTTATCCATCGATTATCCTTGCTTTCCTACTTCCATCACTAAATTTTATCTCTAATTCATCTCCCATTTTAAGATTATGTGCAGAATAGATTTTTTTATCCTTAAATAGTATTTCAATTTCTTTCTTTCTGAATTCTAATATCTTTTCCAAAACATCAAATTTATAAGATAAGTTCTTTATCTTATTGTTGTTATAATTGAGATTATCTTGGATTGTTTTGTCAATATTTTTTCCCAGTTTATGGAGACTGTTAATTTTTTCATCAATTAAGGCCTTAGGAGATATACTATTAACCTTTGACTTTAGAATTTTTAATTTTAACTTCCTCATATCCAGCATATTTTCAATAACAAACTTAGCATGACTAAATTTGTTCAAAAGATGTTTTTCATAATCTATATAATCTGCTATAAGGTATGACCCTGCTTCTGTAGGTGTTTGTAGACTTAGGTCACTTGTATAATCTATCAGGGTTGTGTCAATATTATGGCCTATTGCTGAAATAATTGGAGTTTTCGCTCTATAAACAGCTTCTATTATCTCTCTTTGATTAAAGCTTGATAGGTCTTCATTAGAACCACCACCTCTAGTTATAACAATGACCTCAAGGTCAAGCTCATCTAGAATCCCGACTGCTTCTGCTACTTGTTTATTAGCATTATTACCTTGCACTTTTACCGGTGCAAGGTAAATATGTATGTCATTTGCCTTACTATTTATCATGGCAAGAAAATCTACAATAGCAGCTCCATCTCTAGATGTAATTAAGCCAACTTTTTTTACAAGTTTAGGAATTGGCTTTTTATTATCTTGGTCAAAATATCCCTTAGATTTAAACTCTTCTTGCATCTTAAGAAATTTTATATATTCTTTAGATAAGCCTTCCTCAATAACTTCATTTGTTACAATTATAAGCCTAGAAGAATAGTTGTTATAGGATAGGTTTCCCTTAATAATAACTTGTTTTCCTGGAGTAAATTCAATATTTATGTCTTTATCTTCATAATAATAAATGACTGCGTCTATTATTTCCGACCCCTCTTTTAGAGAGAAGTACAGGTGGTAGTTATTAACTCTTATATTAGAAAGTTCACCACTTAAATATACTCTTTGAAAGATAGGATCGTGCTTAATATTTGATTTTACATATTCATTAAATTGCTTAACGCTTAATGGTTTTCTCATTTATTATCTTTTCTAACTATGGTGCCTAATATAAGGTTTACAATTTTATAATCGTCTTCTCCGGAAAACTTTTTAGCCAAATTCACAGCCTCATTGATAGATACTGACACAGGTATATCTAGAAAATATATTTCATTAATAGATAAGTAAATTATAGACCTAACAACCCTACTAAGCTTAGGCATGGCCCTGTCAATATTTTCATCTAGTTTTTTTTCAATTTCATCAAAATTACTGATATATGAGTCAATAGAATCAACTATAAATTTTTGGTCTTTGCTAAGCTTGTGGTTATCTAATAATTCATCTAAATTTTCAATTTTATTTATTGTATCTTGGTAGATGAGTTTAAAAACCCATTCCCTTTGGTCAGTTCTTTTCATTAGATTTCTAATTTATTTATATTTATATTTACTCTGCTAACATTTATACCAGTCATAGTTTCAACAACATTCTTTACATTTTCTTGAATTTTTTTGACTGTTTTTCTCACATTTACACTCTTATCTAAGGAAAGATCTAAATCTATTACTAGGTTGCCTGAGACATTTCTTATTGATGTTTTTGTTGTCTTAGCTTGTAAAGATTGAATAAAACCTTCGTCTGAGTTTCCTTCATAAACACCGTATACATCATTTGCCGCTTGAATTGCAATTTGATCTAATACTTCGTCAGCAATTTTTACTGATCCATCTTTAAATTTGCTTGCCATTTAATACTCCTAAGCTCTTGATAGGTATTCGCCACTTCTTGTATCTATTTTTATCACATCACCTTCGTTTATAAATATAGGTACATTTATAACAGCTCCTGTTTCCACTGTCGCTGGTTTTGTAACGTTTGTTGCTGTATCTCCCTTGATACCAGGTTCTGTCTCCTCTACTTTAAGTTCTACAAAGTTTGGTGGATCAATTGAGAATGGTTTGCCTTCATAAAATTTGATAAGAACTGAATCATTTTCCCTTACATATATTATTGCATCTCTTACATTTTCTTCTTCAATTCCTATTTGTTCGAAAGTTTCAGGATCCATGAAATAATATAGTTGCCCATCATTGTATAAATATTGCATTTCTTTTGTAGAAATAATAGCATTCTCAAATTTTTCATTAGGGTTGAAAGTTACATCTTTAGCTCCACCATTCATTACAGACCTTATTTTTGCTCTTACAAAAGCTGCACCCTTGCCTGGTTTTACGTGTTGGAAATCTACCACTTGATACACGTCATTATCATATACAAAGGTAACACCTTTTCTTAAATCATTTGCTGAAATCATAATTCCTCCTAGTTAATATTTCTTACATTATTATACCATATTTATCATTTATTTGAAAATTTTATTCATCAATAATAATCTAATTTATCGCATTTTACTATAATAATGCATGGCCTATTAATAATTAGTATAATAATAAATAACAATATATTTGAGGTGACTATGAAAAGTTTAGGAATAATTTCAGAATTTAATCCCTTCCACAATGGTCATAAGTATCTTTTAGATAAGGCAAAAGATGATTTGAAAGTAGACTTATCAATTTCCGTCATGAGCGGAGACTTTGTACAAAGAGGAGAGCCGGCTATAATGGATAAGTTTACAAGAGCAAAAGTTGCTATAAAGCAAGGATTTGATATAATTATTGAAATGCCTTGCTTTGTAACTTTACAATCAGCAGAGTTTTTTGCCCTTAAATCTATATATATCCTAGATAAACTAGGGGTCGACTATCTAGTTTTTGGCATAGAACAAATGAACCCTGATGAATTTTTAGGTCATGCAAAAAAAATTATTAATAATACAGAAAAGATTGATTTGCTTACTAGAAAATATCTAAAAGAAGGTCTTTCATACCCAAAAGCCCATAATAAAGCAATTGGAAATTTTGTAGATCAAGATTTCTTATCATCCAATAATATCTTAGCTTTAGAGTACCTAAGAGCTATTAGAAAAATAAGTTCAAATATTAAACCTTATCCCATTAGAAGAATCAATACACTTAATAGTGACAAAAACATCAAAGATTCAAACTTTGCATCTTCTACTGCTATACGAAATAACCTTGATCAAAATATCCAGGGCTTACTGCCTAATGATTCTTATGATGAACTAGTAAATTATACAAGTAAAAATCTAAAATTTGATAAAGATTATATTTATAATGTTTTTTGCTATAAAGCCCTCATCGAAAATAAAGCTATGGATAAAACTTTAGGCTATGAAGAAGGTATTTCTAACTATCTTGAAAAGCTTGCAAAAAAACATAATACTTACCAAACTTTTTTAAAGAATGCTACAAGCCAAAGGTATACTATGTCTAGAATTAAAAGGCTGGTTATCAATTATATCTTAGATAATAATTTTAATCTAAATGATATTGATATTTCCTTTATAAAAATACTGGCTTATAATAATAAGGCTCTCCCCTATTTTAAAGAGATAAATAAAAACTTAACTCTAATAATTAATAAGAAAGATACTAAGAGCTTGGATTCAAATAATAAGCTTATCTATAATAAAATGGTTAATAGCTCAAATTTTTATAGCCTAGGCAGTCAAAGAGAGCTTGATTTAGATTTTAAGTATAATAATAGACCTATCATCTGATAGGTCTATTTCTTATTTATTTTCTAATATTTTGCTTTTATTTTTTTCTAATTGTTGGGCAAGTTGGCTGAAGTTTTCAGCTGAACCTGTAAATAATTTGTCCACATATGCATAAGATTGTTGTCTAATGCTCTTAGCTTCCGCAGCAGCTTCTTGAAGGATTCTATCTGCTTCAAGTCTCGCTTGTTGGGTAACTTCGTGCTCACTTACCATCTTTTGGAACTGACTTTTAGCCTGTTCTTTGAAGTTTTTAATCTCACCCTCAGCTTGGTTAAGTCTGCTATCAGCTTCACTTGTCGCCTCTGATAAGATCCTATCTTTTTCATCAGTTACCCATTGAGCTTGTTTAATTTCTTCTGGTAGTGAATCTTTCATTTCATTTAAAATTTCATAAATCTCATCTGGATCTACGGCTATTTTTTTTGAAAAAGGTACAGAGCTTGCCTCGTCCATTATGTCTTCCATCTCTAATATGAGATCAGTTATTTTGTTCGCCATTTTTCCTCCTAATAATTAAACTTTTCTTTAATTTTCTTTTCAACGCTTGGACTTACAAACGCTGATACATCTCCTTTAAAAGCTGCTATTTCCCTAACCCCGCTTGAACTTACAAATGAGTAAGTAGGGTTACTTAATAGAAATATAGTTTCAAGACCTTGGTATAGAGTAGAATTTACTCTGGCAATATTTTTCTCGTATTCATAATCTGTCACTGCCCTAAGACCTCTAGCTATGATTTTTACATCATTTTCTCTTGCAAAATTAACTAAAAGTCCGTTAAAAGAATCAATTCTAATATTTTCAAGACCTTCTTCTTCAATAGCCTCTCTAATAATATCTTTCCTTTCAACTACAGTAAACAAAGATTTTTTATTTTCGTTAATAAGTATAGCTACGATTACTTCATCAAACATGCTACTTAGACGTTTAATTATATCTACGTGACCGTTTGTTAGTGGATCAAAGCTACCTGGGTAAATTACTTTCATTTTATATAAAACTTAATATATTTCCTTCCGTATGATTTTTCTTTTATCAATTGTAAATCATAGTTATCAGAAAAATCTGTGTCCATATTCGATTCAGTAATGATTATACCATCTTCATTTAATAAGTCATATTCTTTGATAAGAAACAGGGACTTATCGATAAAATCTGTATCATAAGGTGGGTCTAGAAAAATATAGTCGAATTTTATATTTTCCTTGGATAATTTTTTTAAGCATCTTTCAAAATCAAACTTAAAGGTCTTTACATTTTCACTTGATACATTTTCTAAATTTTGTTTTAATATAGAAAAGTTAGAAAAGTTTTTCTCATTAAAGTAGACTGCACTTGCTCCCCTCGAGAGAAATTCTATGCCCATCTGACCTGTTCCAGAAAATAAGTCCAGGGCAACAAAGTTTTCTTTATATGGAAAAAGCATATCAAAGACTGCTTCTTTTACCTTGTTATCAGTTGGTCTTGAAGTTTTTGATTTAGGACTTAATAGGTTAAATCCTTTGTATTTACCTGCTACTACCTTCATCAATTTAAAATAATATCCTTATCTTCATTAAAAAACTCTCTAATATATGCTAAATTTACACCTTTAAATTCATTTTCTTTAAGCTTATCAAATATATAAAAAGTTTTATCAGTTTCTTCTTCAGTCATATTTAAGTATTCAATCTGGGATAGGTTTTTGCCATGCTGGATTAATGATAAGATTTTACCACCACCTCTAATCTCATAGTCTTTTTGAGATATTACAAATCCATCGTTAGAATCAACCAAGGTTTTTAGCCTAGCATTTACATCTGTATCTTTAGAAATAAGATAGCAGTATGATTCAAATTCTCCTCTTCCCACTCTTCCCCTTAGCTGGTGAAGCTGGGATAGACCAAAATTATTGGCATTATAGATTACCATTGTATTAGCATTGGCAACATCTATTCCTACTTCTATTACAGTTGTAGATATAAGTATGTCTATTTCTTTATTAGCAAACTTTTTTAAGATTTCTTCTTTAAGACTTGCCTTTAATTTTCCATGGAGTTTTTCTACCCTATAATTTTTATATAATGACTTATACTTTTTATAGAGGTTTTCTACAGAGTTTGTATCGTCTGAATCTATATTGGTACTTACTACATAAACCTGCCTACCTGCTTTGAGATTATGACCTATATTTTCAAAAAGAATCTCTTGATGTTCTTCCATAATAATATCTGTCTTAACCTCGGCCCTTCCCTTAGGAAGCTCATTTATTATACTTAGATCTAGCATTTTATTTATCCTAAGGCTCAGAGTCCTGGGTATAGGTGTTGCAGTCATTGTTAGGTAATTTGTACCTATTCCTTTTTTGGCAAAACTTTGCCTTTGCTTAACACCAAACCTATGTTGTTCGTCATTTACTACAAGTCTTAGATTTTTAAAGTTAACATCATCTTCTATTAGAGCATGGGTACCTATAACTATGTCGATTAACCCATCAGAAAGACTTTTTTTTATATCTTCCTTATCCTTAGTAGAAGAAGTCAGAAGACTTATATTAACTCCAAAGTTCCTTACAAAATCCTTATATTTTTCATATTGTTGGATAGCTAAGACTTCTGTTGGGACCATCATAGCTGATTGATAGCCACTGAGTCCGAAAACTATCATAGCTAATATTGCCACTATTGTTTTCCCAGACCCAACATCACCGATCAAAAGTCTATTCATAGAAATTTCATTATTAGAATCTTCTAGTATCTCTATTAATGATTTTTTTTGTGACCTTGTAAGCGAGAATTCTAATTTTGATAAAATTTCATTTAGGTCGTAGGTTAATTTAATATTCTGACAAGTTTTTTGCATCTTGGACGCATAGTCTAGAAATATTAATTCCCTAAGTAAATCTACTATTTTAATATCTTCTTTAGCTTTTAATAAATTCTCGATGCTTGTAGGAAAGTGAACTTCTCCTAGGGCATCCTTTCTAGGGATTAGGTTAAACTTATCAAGATTATCATAAGATAAAATTTCGTCATCGGTGTCGAAATATTTTAAAGATTCTTTTATAAAAGAACTTAGGTTTTTCTGAGTAATACCACTTGTTAGGGGATAGATTGAATAGATTCCGCCTATTTCTTCCCCATCTAAGTCTTCGAAAAGTGGATTTATTGCTTCATAATATCCATTCTTATACTGTATTTTAGTATAGAATTTATAAGTTTGGTTTAGTTTTATCTTTCTTATGGAAAATCTGTCGTGAAACCAGACTACCCTTATTTTCTTAAAGTCTCCTTCAGCAAAATACATATAAGAAACTGTGGTTTTTCCAAATATTTTTACATAGGCTTTTGAAATGGCCTTCCATTCGAAGTAGTAAGGCTTATTTTCCTGAGCTTTTAAAACGCTAGTTTTATTTCTCCTATCTTCATATTCTCTTGGATAAAATGAATATAAATCACTAATAGTATATATTCCAAGCCTCTTAAGGGCACTGGCCTTTTTAGGGCCAATACCTTTTATTTTTGTTATATCCTTATTCAAGGGTCGCTTGATAGTAATATACAGGCTGCCCGCCGTAAACTAACTCAATATCTATATCTTTGTATTTCTTAGATAACTTCTTTACTAAGTCTTTAGCTTTTTTCTTATCAGCATCTTCACCGTAGTAGATTGTAACCAAAGATATATCGTCATCTTCATCTATAGCCTTAGAAATGGTTTCTTTTGTTGTTTCTTCTAGGTTTGAGTCTGTTGCAACGATCTTGCCATCAAGTATACCAATATAGTCATCTTTTTTGATTTCTATATTGTTTACGCTTGTATCTCTAATAGATATTGAAACCTCAATAGTATGCATCTCTTCTATAGCATCAGCCATATTTTCTATGTTATCTTCAATATCTTCTGACTCATCAAATTCAAGCATAGCTGTAAATGTTTCTGGTATAGACCTAGTTTCAAGTACCCTAGCATTTTTTTCTGTTAGTTCGCATGCTTGTTTTGAGGCCATAATAATATTTTTATTGTTTGGGAAAATTATAATATTTTCTGCATTAACTTCTTCTATGTTTTTGTAAATATCTTCTGTTGATGGGTTCATGGTTTGGCCGCCTGATATAATCTTATCTATATTCATAGATTTTAAGATTTCGTCATACCCTTCGCCCCTAGATACTGCCACAAATCCATATTTCTTAAGTTTTTCTTGTTTTTTAACCACTTCATCTAAGTTTGGTTTTAAATTTTCAATGTCTAGTTTAATAAGTATACCATCAACCATTAGTATTGATATAATCTGTTGAGGATATACGCTTCTAAGATCTGCTTCAAAAATTCCATCTTCATATTTATAATCGAAATTTGTTGATAAACTATCTATGGAATCCTTTACTTTTTCAAGCCTATCTTCAGCTATTGCAAGCCTAAAGTCGAACCTATAAGATCCTTCTTCTTTGCTATCAGAGCTTGACAGGTCGATATCTCTATCTATATCATTATTTAGTGCATTTAAAGCACCTCTTAATAAAAATATTAGGCCCTGGCCACCTGAGTCCACTACTCCTGCCTCTTTTAATACAGGAAGTTGCTTAGGTGTATTATCAAGCGCTTGTTGCCCTTCGGCTATGATATCCATAAGATAGTCATCTAGGTCGATACTTTCGTCAAAAGAAAATTCAGCTTTTTCAGCCATTTTTCTAGCAACAGTAAGAATTGTTCCTTCTGTTGGTTGCATAACAGCTCTGTAGGCGGTTTTAGATGCATTTATAAAGATGCTCTTAATATCTTCTGCTTTTATCTCATCCTTACCCTTAAGAGCCTTAGACATACCTCTTACAAGTTGTGAAAGGATTACACCTGAGTTGCCACGAGCACCCATAAGAGTACCTTGACTAAGGGCTTTTGCAATCTCATCTACACTTGATCCTGTAGTTTGATTTACCTTATCCACACCAGATTTCATGGTCATATTCATGTTTGTACCTGTATCTCCATCTGGAACAGGGAATACATTTAATTCGTCTACTAAAGATTTATTTTCTTCTAAATATTTATAGGCTCCAATGACCATTTGTTGGAGCTTGCTTGCATCAATTACTTTCATACCTCTCCTATCTATTGATTCCTTGAACATAGATGTTTACTTCAGCAACATTTACATTCAAAGATTTTTCTATATTATATTTGACATTTTCAATTATATTCTGACAAACAACAGGTATTCTAATGCCATACTCTAAAAATAGAGAAATATAAATAGCAACTGTACCATTATCACGTCTTACAACTTCAACACCTCTTTGCATATTATTTACGCCAAGGAGCTTATATATTCCATCTTTTGCAGATCTTGATGCAAGACCTACTACGCCGTAAGATTGCATAACACTTGCTACTGCAATATTTACTATTACGGAATCATCAATTGTTATTTTTCCTAAATTATTTACATATCTAATCGTCATAATACCTCCAATGTGTATAAACACTAAGTATTCGTTTTACTTTATTATACCATAAATTCTCTCTACTGATAAATTATTGACATAAAAAGTCTATATTTATTATAAATTATACTTTTATGGATAATATGTATTTTTATAAAGAAAAAATCGCCACAAAATGGCGATTCTTTCTTGCTTAGAATATTTATTTAGCTGCTAGTTTTTTATATGTTTCGTATCTTTCCTTAGCTGCTTTTTCAGCTTCTTGGTATAGCTCATCAGCTGTTTCTGGGAATGATCTCTTAAGTGAAGAGTATCTTACTTCACCTTGGATGAATTCTTGGAATGATCCAGATGGTTCTCTAGAGTCAAGTTGGAATGGATTTTTGCCCTCATCAGCAAGTCTTGGGTCAAATCTCCATAAGTGCCAGTAACCAGCTTCTACTGCTTGTTTTTCTCTGTATTGTGATTTACCCATACCAATTCTGATACCGTGGTTAATACATGGAGCATAAGCTATTATGATAGATGGACCATCATAACTTTCAGCTTCTTTGATAGCTTTTAGAGTTTGGTTTTGGTTAGCACCCATAGCAACTTGTGCTACATAGATATAACCGTATGAAGTCATCATTAGACCAAGGTCTTTCTTTCTAACTTTTTTACCAGATGCAGCGAATTGTGCTACTGCTGATAATGGTGTAGCTTTAGAGCTTTGTCCACCTGTGTTAGAGTAAACTTCTGTATCGAAGATGAAGATGTTGATGTTTTCACCACTTGCAAGTACGTGATCTACACCACCAAATCCGATATCATAGCTCCATCCGTCACCACCAAAGATCCATACTGATTTTTTAATCATGTAGTCTTTTAGTTTAAGGATGTTGTTTAGATATTTGTTTGCTTCTTCGCCTTCTACTTCTTCTTTAACATTTAGGATAGCTGCTGTAGCTTCTTTAGATGCTTTAACATCATCTTTTCCTTCTAACCACGCTGTAAATGCTGCATTGTAATCAGATTCTAAGCCTAGTTCTAGGAATTTATTCATGTTATCTTCAAGTAGGTGAGTGTTTGCTTCTGCTGCAAGTTTCATACCATAACCGTATTCAGCAGCGTCTTCAAATAGTGAGTTACCCCAAGCTGGACCCTTACCTGTTGCAAGGTTTTTTGTGTATGACATAGCTGGTGCTGAAGCTCCCCAGATTGATGAACAACCTGTTGCGTTAGCTATATACATTCTATCACCGTATAATTGAGTGATTAGTTTAGCGTATGGAGTTTCACCACAACCTGCACATGCACCTGAGAATTCAAATAGTGGTTGTTTAAATTGGCTTCCCTTAAGTGTCATGTCATCCATAACATCTTCTTTGTATCCAACAACTTCGTGTGCATATGTCCAAAGCTCTTTTTGGTTTTCCACTTGTACTTCGAATGGTTTCATTAGAAGAGCTTTCTTTGGAGCTGGACATACGTCGGCACAGTTACCACAACCTGTACAGTCTAGTGGAGATACTTGAATTCTAAATTCGTATCCATCCATGCCCTTACCAATTGCTTTCTTTGTAGTAAAGCCTTCTGGTGCGTTTGCTTTTTCCTCTTCAGTTACTAAGAATGGTCTTATAACTGCGTGTGGGCAAACGTATGAACATTGGTTACATTGGATACAGTTGTCAATTTGCCATTCTGGAACGTTAAGAGCGATACCTCTCTTTTCGTAAGCAGTTGTACCTGATTCAAATTCACCGTTTTCGATACCCATAAATGCGGATACTGGAATGTCGTCCTCTTTTTGTTCAAGCATAGGTTTAACGATGTTTTTGATGAATTCTGGAAGTTCTTTTTCTTCTTTAACTTCATCTACAGCATTTTTCCATTCAGCTGGAACTGTTACTTTAACTGGTGCATTAAGACCTTCGTCTACAGCATTGTAGTTCATGTTTACAATGTCTTCACCCTTGTGTCCGTAAGATTTCACGATTGAGTCTTTTAGGAATTTAACAGCATCTTCCACTGGGATAACTTTTGTTAGGTTAAAGAATGCTGATTGCATGATCATGTTAGTTCTTCCGCCAAGACCAATGTTTTGAGCTATATGGCTTGCATCTAGTATATAGAAATCTACATTCTTTTCAGCAATAACTCTCTTAAGGTTAGCTGGTAGGTGGCTATCAAGTTCTTCTTCTGACCAAACAGTGTTTAGTAGGAATGTACCGCCATCTTTAATACCATCTAATAGGTCATATTGGTGAACATATGCTTGTTTTGAGCAAGAAATAAAGTCTGCTTCATCTAATAAGTATGTTGATAGGATTGGTTCAACACCGAATCTTAAGTGAGATACTGTTAGACCACCAGATTTTTTAGAGTCATAGTCAAAGTATCCTTGTGCATACATGTCTGTATTATCACCGATAATCTTGATAGCTTGTTTGTTAGCACCAACAGTACCGTCTGAACCGAATCCCCAGAATTTACATCTGCTTGTGCCTTCGTGTCTAACTTTGAAATCCTCTCTTGGAAGTGATTTGTTAGTTACGTCATCTGTAATAGAAAGTGTGAAGTCATGTTTTGGTTCATCTTGATCAAGGTTGTCAAATGCAGCTTTGATGTCTGCTGGAATTGTATCTTTTGATGATAGACCATAGATACCGCCTATGATAAGTGGTCTTTCTTCTTGGTCGTAGTAAGCTGCTTTTACGTCTAAGTAAAGTGGGCTTCCAATTGCACCTTTTTCTTTTGTTCTATCTAGAACTGCAATTCTCTTAACTGATGCTGGGATAGCTTTAAGTAAGTGTTCTGTAGAGAATGGTCTATAAAGGTGAACTTCAACCATACCAATTTTTCTACCTTCTTTAAGTAGAACGTCGATAGTTTCTCTAGCTGCTTGACATACAGAACCCATCGCAATAATGATATTTTCTGCATCGTCAGCACCGTAATAGTTAAATAGACCGTAGTTTGTACCAATCTTTTCATTAATTTGGTTCATATAGTTTTCAACTATACCAACTATGTCAGTATATGCATGGTTGCTTGCTTCCGTTCTTTGGAAGAAGATATTCTTTTCAGCTGTACCCATGTGTTTTGGTCTTTCTGGGTTTAGTGAGTTGTTTTTGAATTCTTCTACTGCTTCAAAGTCTAACATTGTAGCAAGGTCTTTGTAGTCCCAAACTTCTATTTTTTGGATTTCGTGACTTGTTCTAAATCCGTCGAAGAAGTTGATAAATGGTAGTCTACCTTCGATTGCTGCTAAGTGAGCAACTGGAGATAAGTCCATAACTTCTTGAACTGAGTTAGAAACAAGCATAGCACAACCAGTTTGTCTAGCAGCCATTACGTCTGAATGGTCGCCGTAGATTGATAGTGCATGTGTTGCTATAGTTCTTGCAGATACGTGGAATACACCTGGTAATCTTTCGCCAGCGATTTTATACATGTTAGGAATCATTAATAATAGACCCTGACTGGCTGTATATGTACTAGTTAGTGCTCCTGCTGCTAAGGAACCGTGCATAGCTCCTGCTGCACCTGCTTCTGATTGCATCTCTTTTACTTTAACTTCTTGACCAAATAGATTTTTTCTACCATTTGCTGCCCATACGTCAACGCTTTCTGGCATTGGTGAAGAAGGTGTGATTGGATATATTGTAGCTACATCAGTAAACGCGTATGATACGTGCGCTGCTGCTGTGTTACCATCCATTGTCTTCATTGCTCTAGTAATTGTCATCTAGACCTCCTAAAATAATTATAAGCAATTATCGTTAACACTAATATAAGTATAAATAACTTTTTGATTTTTGTCAAGCTTTCTATGTATTTTTTTCATTATTTATTCATTAATAGGCTGCAAACTCTAAATATCAAAGCTTGTTAGTATTTGATAAATGTTGATTTAGGCTTTTACCTGCTAAACAAGTCAATCATTGCATGAATAAATATACTTATGATTAATAATGATTTGAATAAAATTTTATTTTAAATCATTGTAAAAATAAAAGAGCAAGACTAAGCTCGCTCTATTATTAAAATATTATTTTCCTGCTAATCTCTTGTAGGTTTCATACCTTGCCTTAGCTGCCTTTTCAGCTTGTTCGTAAAGTTGATCTGCAGTTTCTGGGAATGATCTCTTAAGAGATGAATACCTTACTTCACCTTGGATAAATTCTTGGAATGAGGCACTTGGCTCTTTAGAGTCTAACTGGAATGGGTTTTTGCCCTCATCTTCAAGTCTTGGGTCATATCTCCATAAGTGCCAGTAACCAGCGTCTACAGCTTGCTTTTCTCTAAATTGAGATTTGCCCATGCCCATCCTTATTCCGTGATTGATACATGGTGAGTAAGCTATTATGATTGATGGACCATCATAGCTTTCAGCTTCTCTCATAGCTTTTAGGCACTGGTTTTGGTTAGCTCCCATTGCTACTTGGGCTACATAGATATAGCCATAAGTTGATAGCATTAGACCAAGGTCTTTCTTTCTTACTTTCTTACCTGATGCGGCAAATTGTGCTACAGCAGCTAGTGGTGTTGCCTTTGAGCTTTGTCCACCTGTATTTGAATATACTTCTGTATCAAATACTAGAATATTGATATCTTCACCACTTGCAAGAACATGGTCAACTCCACCATATCCAATATCATATGACCAACCGTCACCACCGAAGATCCATACTGATTTTTTGATTAGATAATCTTTAAGATCGAATATTTTCTCTATTAATTCGTTGCCTTTTTCATCAGTAACTTTTTCATCCTTTAGATTTAGGATTTCAGCAGTAGCTTCTTTTGACCCTTTTACATCATCTTTGTTTTCTAACCAATTATTGAAAGCTTGGTTAAGTGGTGTATCTAGTTTTAGAGCAAGGAATTCTTCCATATAAACTTCTAGTAGGTATTTATTAGAATCACTTGCAAGTTTCATACCATAACCATATTCTGCATTGTCTTCAAATAATGAGTTTGCCCATGATGGACCCTTGCCTTCACAGTTTTTAGCATAGGATACTGATGGTGCACTAGCTCCCCATATAGATGAACATCCTGAAGCGTTAGCAATTAACATCCTGTCACCATATAATTGGGTAATTACTGTAGCATATGGAGTTTCACCACAGCCTGCACAAGCACCAGAGAATTCTAGAAGTGGTCTCTTAAATTGGCTTCCCTTTACTGATGTATCATCCATTACATCTTCTTTGTAGCCAACTACTTCATGAGCATAGGTCCAATTATCTTTTTGTGCCACAAGCTCTTCTTCGAATGGTTTCATTATTAGGGCTTTTTGTGGAGCCGGACAAATATCAGCACAGTTACCACAACCGGTACAGTCTAAAGGTGATATTTGAATCCTAAAGTCATAACCATCCATGCCCTTACCGATAGCTTTCTTTGTTTCAAAACCTTCAGGTGCATTTTTCTTTTCTTCTTCAGTTACTAAGAATGGTCTAATTACTGCATGTGGACATACAAATGAACATTGGTTACATTGGATACATGCGTCTATTTGCCATTGTGGTACATTTAATGCTACTCCCCTTTTTTCATATTGGGTTGTTGCTGTTTCCCACTCACCATTGTCTATATCCTTGAATGCTGATACTGGAATTAGATCTTCTTTTTGCTCTTCCATTGGTTTAACGATATTTTTAATAAAGTCTGGAAGATGGGAATTATCTTTTTCTTCATCTTTTGCGTCAGCCCAAGTTTCTGGAATTTCTACTTTTTCGTAAGCGCTAGCGCCCATATCTACAGCTTTGTAGTTCATTTCTACAATATCTTCACCCTTATGACCGTAGGTTTTTACTATAGAATCTTTTAGGTATTTTATAGCATCATATGTATCTATTACCTCTGTTAGGTTAAAGAAGGCAGATTGCATGATCATGTTAGTTCTAGACCCAAGGCCAATTTGTTCAGCTATATGGCTTGCATCAATGATGTAGAAATTAATCTTATGTTTAGCTAGGTATCTCTTTATTGAAGCAGGTAGGTGCTCATCTAGTTCGTCTTTTGACCAAACTGTGTTAAGTAAAAATATTCCTTCGTCTTTTAAACCTTCTAGTAAGTCGTATTGGAATACATATGCTTGCTTAGAACAAGATATAAAATCAGCTTCGTCAAGTAGGTATGTTGAAAGGATTGGGTCTTTACCAAATCTTAAGTGAGATACTGTAAGACCGCCCGATTTTTTAGAGTCATAGTCAAAGTATCCTTGTACATACATGTCGGTATTGTCACCTATAATTTTGATAGCTTCCTTATTTGCACCAACTGTACCATCAGAACCAAATCCCCAGAATTTGCATCTAGATTCTCCTTCGTGTCTGATTCTTAGGTCTGTTCTTTCTAGAGATTTGAAAGTTACATCATCGTGGATTGCAAGAGTGAAATCTTTTTTCATCTCACCTTTTAGGTTATTAAAGGCAGCTTCTATGTCTGCTGGAATTGTATCTTTTGAACCAAGTCCAAATCTTCCGCCAATGATTTCTGGCTTATCTTCCACGTCATTGTAGGCTGTAACTACGTCTTTGTATAGTGGCTCTCCCTCAGCTCCCTTTTCTTTTGTCCTATCAAGTACTGCAATCTTCTTTACAGTTTTTGGAATGACCTTTAGTAGGTGTTCTTTAGAGAATGGTCTGTATAAGTGAACTTCAACTAGTCCTACTTTTTCACCTTTTTTCATAAGTTCATCAATGGTTTCTCTTATTGTTTGACAACCAGAACCCATAGCAATTAGGATTCTATCTGCTTCGCAGTCTCCATAATAATTAAATAAACCATAATTTGTACCAATCAGCTCGTTAATTTGATTCATATAATCTTCTACAATTGATGGAAGCTCTTCATAGATTGAATTTGATGCTTCTGTTGCTTGGAAGAAAATATTCTTTTGAGCTGTACCCATAGTTTTTGGTCTTTCTGGGTTTAGGGATGTATTTTTGAAAAATCTTACTTGATCATAGTCAACTAGTGGTGCTAAATCTTTATAGTCCCAAGTTTCGATTTTTTGAATTTCGTGACTTGTCCTAAATCCATCAAAGAAATGTAAGAATGGAATCCTAGCTTTTATTGCAGCTAAGTGGGCAACTGCTCCAAGGTCCATAACCTCTTGAACTGAGTTAGATGCAAGCATAGCCACACCCGTTTGTCTAACGCTCATCGCATCTGAGTGGTCACCATAAATTGAAAGTGCGTGTGTTGCAATTGTTCTTGCCGCTATATGGAATACTCCTGGCAAACGCTCTCCTGCAATCTTATATAAGTTAGGGATCATTAATAGAAGCCCTTGGCTTGATGAATATGTAGTGGTAAGTGCACCTGCTCCTAAAGCACCGTGCATAGCACCAGCTGCTCCAGCTTCTGATTGCATTTCCTTAACTATAACTTCTTTACCAAATATATTCTTTCTACCATTTGCTGCCCATACATCTACGTATTCTGGCATTGGTGAAGATGGTGTTATAGGAAATATAGTAGCTACTTCTGTAAAAGCATAGGAAATATGTGCCGCAGCCGTATTTCCGTCCATTGTTTTTTTAGATCTTTTTATCGTCATTATTTACCTTCCTCTTTTTATAATAGATAAAAATTTTGAAACTTAAAAATTATGAAAAAGTTTCTCACAAATATTATATAGGAAAAAGTTCCCATTGACAAATTTTTGTAAAATATTTTACAAATTCTTAAAAAAAATAGGAGCCTAGCTCCTATAATTCCTTTGTATTTTCAACGTTTTCTGGATGAAAAATATTGTCTGTCATAACCTTGGCTGCGTTGTATCCAAGTGCTTTTTCTCTTTGGTTCATTGCAGCGACCTCAATTATTAAAGCAATGTTCCTACCTGCCCTCACCGGAACAACCATGTGAGGAAGCTTTATGTCTAGTAGTTCGATATAGTGTTGGTCAATTCCAAGCCTATCATACTCAAAGTCATCTTTCCACTGTTCAAGTTCTATAACTAAGTCTACCTGAGATTCTTTTTTTATTGCACCTGAACCATATAATCTTCTAACATTGATGATACCCAGGCCTCTTAATTCCATAAAGTGTCTAATATTATCTGGTGATGTTCCTATTATTTTTTTATCTATGGCTGTTATATCAACCATATCGTCTGCTACAAGTCTGTGACCTCTATTTACAAGCTCTAACGCTGCTTCAGATTTACCAACTGAGGACTTACCCATGATTAATACTCCTACACCAAAAACTTCTAGGAGTTCTCCATGTAAGTTTGTAGATGGAGCAAGTTGGTACTCAAGTTGGTCAGAAATATCTGATATCAACTTAGTTGTTTTGGCAGGAGACCTTAAAAGAGTTACATCATAATATCTTGCAAGATCTTCGATATCTTCATGGATTTCTCTGTCATAAGAAAAAATTACTGCAGGTATGTCGTAAGATAAAATTCCCCTAAATCTCTCGTATTGCATCTTGCTATCAAGACTAGTCAAATACTTATATTCTACTGAGCCTACAATCTGAAGTCTTTTAAATGGAAAATCTTCCATATAGCCTGTTAGTTGGAGACCTGGCCTGTTAACATCTGCATTTTCAAGGACTATATCTTTATAATCTGTTGATTCTATAATTATTTCAAGACCAAGGTTTTCCACAACCTTATGAAGCTTGATACTTTTATTATATATGCCCTTTCTGACTTCATTTACTATATGCTCACTCTTGTCATTTATATCTTTAACTTCTGTCATTAACTATCCTTTCAACCTAAAATACTTATATATTTCTAGGGCTGATTCTTTGCCCACCAGTGGTACTTCCATTAACTCTTCTACACTTGCCTTTTTGATATTTGATAGGGTCTTAAAGTGCTTATATAGATTTGCCTTAGTTTTTTTTCCCACTCCTTTAATTTCGTCAAGCTCTGACTTTTTCATAGTCTTTCTCATAAGAGACCTATGATAATTTATAGCAAATCTGTGAGCCTCTTCCTGGATTTCATAGATAAGTTTATACACTGGATCTTTTCTAGAAATTGGAATTTCTTCATTATCATAAATTATTCCTCTAGTAGTGTGCTTATTGTCCTTGACAAGGCCTGCAACTTCTATATCCATATTCATTTGCCTGAAAACTTCTTTGGCTATTGACACCTGGCCCTTACCCCCATCCATCAAGATAAGATCTGGTAATTTTCCAAATCCAGTATGGGTACTACCTTTTTCAATCTCTTTTCTAGCATTGGTAAGCCTTCGGGTTAAAACTTCCTTAAGTGAACCATAGTCATCTGGTCCTTCTATAGTTTTTATCTTAAATTTCCTATATTCTTTAGGATTAGAAATTCCATTTTCAAACACAACCATGGAACCAACAGATTGAACTCCAGATGTATTAGATATGTCAAATGCTTCAATCCTGTTAATCTTATCTAAATTCAACACTTCTTTAAGCTGGTTGATACCAGAAGACTTATTTCGTTCCTTCTTATCAATTCTCTTCTCATGCTTAATACGCATGTCGTGAGCATTTCGGCTAGCCATAGTAACTAATTCAAATTTCTTCCCCAACTTTGGCTTATGGATACTAACCTTAGACCCTTTTTTCTGACTAAGGTATTCAGCTATTGAGTCAAGCTCGTCTGGAAGATGGTCTACTATAATTTCTTTTGGAATAAAAATTAGGTCCAAGTAAAACTGCTTCATAAACGATGATATAATCTCAGAATCTTTTTCAGCATAATCATTTTTTATAATGAAATGCTCTCTATCAACTATATGGCCCTTTCTCATAAAGAAAACTTGGACCACAATTATTGAAGTCCCCTTGCTAAAGGCAATGATATCCATATCATCACCAGTAGTTTCTGTTACATATTGTCTTTCAGAAATGATTGAAAGTGCCCTATAGTAATCCCTATACTTAGCCGCCATCTCGAAGTTGAGTTTCTCACTTTCTTCATTCATCTTATCTAGAACTGTATCAGGAATTACCCTATCCTTTTTATCGAGAAACCTTCTTACATCATCGATATTTTCCATGTATCTTTTCTCGTCTTCTTTTCCTATACACGGCCCATTGCACCTGTTTATAAAATAATTTAGACATGGTCTATCAAGACTTTGACCCTTGTCAAAATTGAGGTTGCATGTCCTAAAAGGATAGTATACATGAAATAGGTCTATGGCATCATTTACCGCATAGGCATCTGGATAGGGACCAAAATAATCTGCCCCATCCTTATCTACTTGCCTAACCTTTTGTATCCTTGGGAATTTTTCCTTGTTAATCTTTATATAAGGGTATTGCTTATCATCCCTAAGGACAATATTGTATTTTGGCCTATTTTTTTTGATCAAATTTGATTCAAGGATCAGGGCTTCAACTTCATTTTGTACAATGATATACTCAAAATCAACAATATGGCTAACCATGGCAAGTACCTTGGCTCCCTTATTCTTGTTGTTATCAAAGTATTGCCTTACTCTATTTTTGAGAGATATAGCTTTTCCAACATATATTATCTCGCCATTTATATCTCTCATTATATAAACACCTGGCTTATCAGGCAGTTCTTTCAATTTATCTTTAAGTTCTTTACGACTCAAATTTCTTTACAACTCTCTTTCAAATATTCTAAATCATCGCCTTCAAGATATGGACTTAGCTTTTCGTAACATTTTTTATTGTAAGAGTTTAGCCAGTCGATTTCTTCTGCACTTAGCATATCGACTTTTACAGGTCTAGTATCAATTGGTACATAGGTTAGAGTTTCAAATTCTAGGAAATGACCAAACTCATTATCGAAGGCTTTTGTGACATAAGCTTCGTTTTCAATCCTTATTCCGTGGCTGTTTTCAATATAAAGTCCTGGCTCTATTGAGCTAGTCATATTCTCAACAAATTCTACTTGGTTTTTCTCTGAAATAGACTGCGGACCTTCGTGTACAGTTAGGACAAAACCTACACCATGACCTGTGCCATGGAAGAAGTCTTTTCCGGCCTTCCAAAGAGGATATTTTGCAATCATATCTAGTCTTTGTCCTGTAGTTTTATTCTTAAACTTAGCTAAAAATAATGACAAGAATGATTTAAGTACCAAGGTATAATCGACTTTCTCATCTTCTTTGAGGCTACCTAGGGCTATTGTCCTTGTTATATCAGTGGTACCTTCTTTGTAGTGTCCACCAGAGTCAAGTAAAATTAAGCCCTCATCCTTTATTGTCTTAGAACCAGTTTTAGATGGTGCATAGTGAACGATTGCTGCGTTTTCTTTATAACCTGCTATAGTTTCGAAAGAATCCTCTATAAAAGATTCATTCTCACTCCTTAAATCATGCAGTTTATTTGATGCAACAAGCTCATTTAAAGATCCAGTTTTTGCTCCAACTTCTATCCAATTGAAAAACTTAACCAAGCTTACCCCATCAAGGATATAAGCTTCTTTTATACTTTCTATTTCTCTATCAGTTTTGATAGCTTTCATATAAGTTGTTAGGTTAATCCCCTGGCTTATCTTGACATTTGAATTTATAGAATCATAGATTGCAACATTTGTCCTAGATGGATCTAGGTAAATCCTGTTTTTACCTTGGATATTTTTTAGAAGTGTATAAATGTAATCATAAGAATAAATGCTTATACCATTTTCTTCCAAATAATTTCTAACTTCATCTGTTAGTTTATCTTCATCTATGCAAAGTGACGCTTTATCAGCTGAAATAAGCATATAAGATAAGACAACCGGATTGTAATCCACGTCATTGCCCCTAATATTTAATAAATAACAGATATCTTCAGGTGCACCTATAAAAGTATAGTCATAATGGCTATCTGCCATCTTCTCCCTTAAGATACTAAGTTTTTCACCAAGACTTTGCCCACAATATTTTTCATCATGAATCCAAATTTCATCTTTTGGAAGATCTGGCCTATCAGTCCATATCTGTGAAATATAATCAAGGTCAGAAACTAATATCCTTGATCCCATATTTTCTGATAAATCTTTGTAGCCAGAAACCGAGTAGCATTTGCCATCAAAACCAATTTTCCCAAATTCAGCTATATTCTCATCTAAATACTCAACTACTGTAGGATCATCTTCTACCCCCATTTTCATAAGGTCAAATTCAGAATTAGCAAGCTCTTTTCCTGCCTGGAGGAAATATCTCGAATCAGTCCAAAGTTTGGCCTCTTTTAGGGTGATTACTGCAGTACCAGCAGAACCAGTAAAACCAGAGATAAATTCTCTAGTCTTGTAGTAATCAGCTAGGTATTCTGATTGGTGCGGATCTGATGTTGCCACTATATATGCATCTATCTTTCTTTCTTTCATCAAAGATCTTAATTTTTCTAATCTACTATCTATATTCATCCCTAACTCCTATTTATTAATTTTGGCAAAATCTCTTGCCAAATTGCTTTTTATAATATTCTATCTTTCTTTATGATAATTTCTATATATTATTATACCAGACTTAGGTTCTTATTATAAGCTTAACAATGATTGATTTTTTCCTTAAATCCATTATAATATAATCGTTATAAAAATAAAAAAAGAGAGAGTGAAAAAGATGAAACTAGGAATTGTAGGCCTACCTAATGTTGGTAAATCAACATTGTTTAACGCCATAACTAAAGCAGGCGCCCTAGTTGCAAACTATCCGTTTGCGACAATAGATCCTAATGTGGGACTTGTAAACGTGCCTGATGAAAGACTAAATGTACTTGCAAAAATGAGTAATACCAAAAAAATTGTACCTGCTGTTGTAGAGTTTTATGATATAGCAGGACTTGTAAAAGGAGCTAGCAAGGGCGAAGGACTTGGTAATAAGTTCTTATCTAATATCAGAGAAACCGATGCGATAGTAGAAGTATTAAGATGCTTTGATGACCCAAATGTAACCCACGTAGATGGATCTGTTGACCCACTAAGGGATATTGAAACAATCAACTTAGAGCTAATCTTATCTGACCTTGAGCTTGTAGATAAGGTTCTCGAAAAGAAAAGAAAAGTAGCCAAAGCTGATAAGAGTGCCCGTGGTGAGGTAGAAGTTTTAGAAAAGATTGTAGCTGTACTTGAGGAAGGTAAATCAGCTCGTATCCTGGACCTAAACAATGAAGAGAAAAAACTTCTAAGATCTTACCAACTCCTATCCACAAAGCCAATTATCTATGTCTGCAATGTAAATGAGGAAGATGCAGCAGATGATGGGGCAAATAACGAATACGTTCAAAAAGTTAGAGAATTCGCCAAGGGAGAAAACGCTGAAGTTTCTGTTGTATCTGCAAAAATTGAGCAAGAAATTTCGGATCTTGAAACAGAAGAAGAAAGGAAAGAATTCCTTGAAATGATTGGACTTACAGAATCTGGTACAGATAGGGTTATAAAGGATTCATATAAGACCCTTAACCTTATCTCCTACCTTACAACAGGTGAAGTTGAAACCCGTGCCTGGACAATCACAAAAGGTACCCGCGCCCAAGATGCAGCAGGCAAAATCCACTCTGATATAGCTCGTGGCTTTATCATGGCAGATATAATTTCTTATGACGACCTTGTAGCAGCAGGAAGCGAAGCTAAGGCTAAGGAAGCTGGCAAACTTCGCATGGAAGGAAAAGACTACATCATGCAAGATGGGGATGTGGTTGAATTTAAGTTTAATGTATAAAAAAATGATTAAAAGACAAGGAAAGCTTATAGTCCACACAGGCTCCATGTTTTCAGGCAAGACCACTTCCCTTTGGAGGGAGCTTTATAGGATGACTATTGCAAATTACAAGACTGTCGCCTTCAAGCCTTCCGTTGACAATAGAGATAGCGATAAAAAAATTGTATCCCACGATAACCTATCTTTAGACGCAATCAAAATCGAAAATTTAAACGAAATTATTGACTATGTTAAAAACAACGAAATAGATGCTATAGGGATTGATGAACTCCAGTTTTTCCCAAATGATCCAACTGAAGTTGTGGATATATTCAATAAACTTATGGAAAAAAATATCACAATAGTTGTTTCAGGGCTTGATATGGATTATAAAACAAGGCCATTTGAAATTATAAAAGAAATAATGCCTCTGGCAGATGAGCTAATTAAACACCATGCTATCTGTGCTTCTTGTGGTGAGGACGCCTGGGCTTCATACAGAAAATCATCTGATGATTCAAGAATTCAGATAGGCTCAGAAGACGTCTACGAGCCTTTGTGCAGGTCTTGCTATAACAAAAAAATGAGCGAGCGAGAAAAAACTAAAAACCAAATATCACTAGAAGGAATCAACTAAAAAATGCATGGTATCATCCATGCATTTTTTAGTTGGTATTATTTTGCTTTTTCTTTGAAGGAAAGAGCATTTTTTTCTAACTCATCAAATTCTTCTTTTGTTAGTCCAAATTCTCCAAATGTGATAAGTTCTGGATTGTGATAATCACTTCCCCCACTCTTAAATAAGTCAAACTTTTTGGCAAATTCTTGAGTTAGAGGATAATCTTCTTCTTTCATTTTTGAATGATTTATCTCTATTCCTTTAAGACCGTAGGATACATATTTTTCAATTTCAGAATAATTATGGTATTGGCAAGGATGGGCGATTATTGGTATACCACCATCTTTTAAGATAGCTTCTATCCCTTCCTTAACATCAATATAGCCCATTTTCATATCTGTTTCTTTACTTGTTTTTGATGCAAATAGTTCCTTGTATCTTTGTGGAGTCATCTCTTCCGGATATTTTTCCTTTAAAGCTTGGAAAATATTCATCTTAAATACTATAGAATATGGGGAAAATTTCTTAGCATCCTCATAACTTATATCGTAACCTTGTTTTCTAAGATTTTCTATAAGTTCTTTATGATATTCATTTCTACAGTGTAAGGTGTGGTTACATAGTTTTTCTATATTAGGAGTTTCTTCATTTAACCAAAGTCCTACCACGTGCACCTTCTTATATACATCAAAATCATAACAGCTCATCTCAACACCCTTTATGATTTTCATATTATGTTTCTTGCCGTATTTATAAATCTCATCATAATGGTTAACTGTATCATGATCTGTTATGGCAATTACTTTTAGACCGTGGTTTTTAGCATCAATTATTACATCTTCTATATCGCAAACACCATCTGAGTGGTTTGTGTGCATGTGTAAGTCTGCATATTTCATTTTTTAACTCCTAACAATACATCATCAAAATTAACTTCTTTATTTTCACTTATTTCAAAATCTCTATATTCATCAGAATTTGTAACAACGATTATCACATCGTCATCATAACCAGAATTATTTATAGTATCTAGGTTAAACTCTATCAGCTTGTCGCCTTTTTTAACTTTTGATCCAACTTCTACTAGTACCTTAAATCCTTGTCCTTTTAAGTTTACAGTATCAATACCAATATGGATTAGAACTTCCATACCATTGACACATTTCAAGCAAATAGCATGGCCCGAATCGAAAACTGCTGTGACTTCAGCATCTTCTGGACTTCTTAAGATTCCCATGCTTGGCTTTATAGCCACACCATTTCCCATAACCTTACTTGCAAAAGTATCATCATCAACTTCTTCTAGCTTTTTGACCTTGCCTTCAACTGGTGCATAAAGTAGGCCATCTTTTAGAGACATATCTTGATTTTCATCTTTTATTTCAACTAAATTTTCGTCTTCTTCATCTATAAATTCTGAATCATCGAAACCTATTATTAGGGTTGCAATAAAGGTAACAACTGACGCAATCACCATGGTAATTATTGCCATAAAGAAGAAGTTTTCTTCTTTCGATACCCACATTGCTAGGGACAATATTCCTGGTGTCACATAAATAAATGCCTTAAGCTTAACTATTCCTGCAAAGATTCCTGCTACGAAAGCTCCTATCATAGCAGCATACATTGGTGTTTTTAGTTTTAAGTTAACACCGTACATTGCAGGTTCCGTAATTCCTCCAAGGAAGGCTGTCACGGATGAAGAAAATGCTAGTGACTTTAGATTTTTATTTTTTGTTTTTACTGATACTGCAAGAGCTGCTGCCGCCTGACTCATATTTGAACAAAGTGCAACTACCCTAATAACTGGGTCAAATCCTTGTTCTGCCACAAGTGCAATAGAAATAGGACTTAAAGCCTTATGGACTCCCACTGACACAAGCCATGGATAAACAGCCGCAAGGATTGCAATAGCAAACATTCCTACCTTGTCGTATAAGAACATTGACCCCTTTGCTACAAAGGCAGAAATATAATTACCAATTGGTGCTATAAGGATAAATGTTAGTGGCATCATAATCAAGGCAATTAGTAATGGTTCTGCAAAAACCTTAATCATATCTGGTACAATTTTCTTGACGTATTTTTCCACATATGACATGATCCATACACCCATAAGGGCAGGTACCAGACTAGAAGTGTATTTAACTAAGGGAACACTTATGCCTATAAACTTAAATACTTCACCTTCTTTTACAATATCCATCCAAACAGGATTTACTAAACAAAGGCCTAGAAAAGCTCCTAGGTACTGATTAGTATTAAATATTTTAGCTGCAGAAAATCCAATAAAGGCAGGCATAAAATAAAAACCAGTATCAAAAATAAATTTGAGCATGATATAGGTCTGGGAATCTTCTGCCAAAATTCCACTTAAGCTTAGGACAAGGAGAAGAACTTTTCCAATACCAACACCAGCTAATAGTGGAATTACTGGTGCGATTGATCCTGTAATTGCACTTAATACCCTATCTAAAACTTTTCTTTCATCTTTTTTGCTTGTATCATTCGACTTTTTAATAGTTAAGTCTTTTGCTATTTCTTGGTAGACCTTATCTACATCATTTCCTATAACCAATTGGTATTGACCTGATTTTTTAACTAGGGTCAAGACTTCGTTTAAAGCCTTTATTTTTTCATCATTTGCTTTTGTTTCATCTACCAATTCAAATCTAAGTCTTGTTGAACAATGGACTAGTGACTTTATATTGTCCTTACCACCAACATATTTTATAATATCTTTTGCTAATTTTTCGTATTTCATCTTTTACCTCCAATTTTTTTAATTGAAAGTTTAGCCAACTTAATGTAACTACCTTACTAGAATTTATTTTTTCCCTTTTTCCTCCTCTAAGTCGCTAATTACTTGTGATATGTGAATCGTTAGGTACAAAATCTCCTCATCATCTAAAACATAATTAAAAGAATTATCTACAAATTCTTTTATTTTAAGTGTGCACTGATAAGCTTCTACGTACCTGTCCTTAATCAAAGGTAGCAAATCATTTTTCAAAGATAGTTTTTTCTGATCCTTACCCGATAGAATCCTTAGGCTAAAAAATCTTAAGTGTCTTAGAAATCTTTGATAATAAAAACTTTCTACATTGAAATTAATTTTAAAGAAAAACTTCACTATATTTAGGATACTCTGAACTAGCTTTGTCGATTTATAAAAATCTTCTATATCATCGCCGTTTTCAGATACAACTATATGCATAGCAATAAATCCTGCCTCATCTTCTGACATTTTTACAGAAAATAATGACTCTATCATATTTAAAGCTTCAAGACCTAGGCTAAATTCTTCTGGATAAAAATTTTCTATTTCGAATAAAAGTTTGTTTTTTAGGTGTAGGCCATCCCTATACCTAGCGATAGCCATATACAAGTGATCTGTAAGCGATAGATAAATACTATCAGATAAATCTTTGCCAAGTTTTTGCCCCGCTCTTTGAATTATCATCTGCGATAATTCGAAATATTCTTCAGGAATATCTTCTAAGAGATTTATAAGCTGATTATTTTTCTTATCATCTTCTAACACAAAAATCTTTTGTACCTTACTCTCATCTATCAAGTCTCCAATTTTTTTGCTAAATCCTATCCCTTTTCCCATAACAATAACTTCCGAACAATTTGAATCTTCAGATATGACAGAGTTATTATTAAGTATTTTCTTAACTAAAATTAATATCACCACCTTAAAAATGAAAAACCTATCCCATAAACTTTGGGATAGGTTTTGCGGAATTTCCTAACAATCCATATCTAATATAATAATACTATAGCTAAATCAAATATCAAACTATTTATAAATTATTATTTAATTTGTACTTTTCTATGAATTCTAAATCTTCTTCTGTAAGCTTATACTTAGATTGGTCTGTTATGATTTCTGGACCATCTTCATGGATTATTAGTTGGTGCTCAAATTGGCTCACCTTAGACCCATCTACAGTCCTAGCTGTCCAGCCATTATCATCAAGCTTCATATGCCAGTCGCCCATAGCAATCATTGGCTCTATTGTAAAAACCATACCTGCTTCTATCCTTGGACCTCTACCGGCCTTACCGTAGTGCGGCACTTGTGGGTCTTCATGCATTTCTTTGCCGATTCCATGACCGATAAAGTCCCTTATTACAGAAAATCCATTCTCGCCTTCTACATATTCTTGGATAGCCGCTCCAATATCTCCAATCCTATTTCCAGGTACAGCAGCTTTTACTGCCCTATTTAGTGCGTCTAAGTTCACATCTACTAGCTTTTGATCTTCGTCACTCATTTTACCAATTGTATAAGTCCAGCAAGAATCTGCTAGACCTCCATCTACATTTACCACATTATCAATTGATAGAATATCACCTTCTACTAGCTTCCTATCTGTTGGATAGCCGTGGCATATTTCATCGTTTACAGATGTACAAAGAGTAAATGGAAAGCCTTGGTAGCCTAGCTGGGCTGGTATTGCTTTTTTGTGGTCTACTATAAACTTATTTGCAAATTTATCCAAATCTTTTGTAGTTAGACCTGGCCTAATTACTTCCTTAATGGCTAAGTGGGTTTGACATAAAACCTCAGCAGCCTTTCTCATCTTTTCAAAATAACTTTCATTGTATAATCTAATCAATTTATCACTCTCCCAAAAAAGGACGCCTTGGCGCCCTTTGTTCTTATAATGTTTTCTCAGCTATATAAACGTATTTGTCATGATTAATTTCAGGTTTAATTTCCCATGCAGAACCCATTGAGATTGATTCGCCAAGTTTATCAATATAGTACATGATAATACCTGCATCTAATAGGTTTATATTTCCCTTATAATCTTCGATATATAATTTGATCACATCATCGATTATAACAAATCTCCATGGTTGGGCATTGAATGCTGATGGTGCAAATCTTGCATAAGAAAATATCTCATCAAGACCTCTTTGCTCAAGATCTTCGTGACTAGCTTTTTTGCCTAACTTGTCAAGGAATACAAACTCTCCCATACCCTTTCTGTCATCAAACTTATGCTCTCTAACAGTTTCATCTACTGGATAGCCAATAGCTAGGAGTAAGTTTACCTCGCCCTTATCGTAGTTGAAGATTGATTTTTTGATATTTTCATCCACATCATTTACAGTAATCCAGCAAGTACCAAGACCCAGTTGGTTAAACTCTGTAATTAATTCTTCAACCCCATAAGCACCCTTCACAAGACTAGCAGGATTGTCATTTAGAGTATTAAGCGCTAAGTAAGCTGGAGCTTCTATCATAACTCCCCTATAACCTGCAAGTCCGTCTAGGGCCTTGTATACAGATTCTCCGTCTGTTTGGATTATAAATGCTAGGTCGTCTTTACCTAATTTAATGATTTCAGAATCAATTATTTTCTCGATTTTTTCTAAAACGTCAGCCTTAAGATCCATTTCTTTGAATTCTCTTATTGAAGTTCTAGATTTTAAAAATTGTGTTGTAAGCATATTTTCCCCCATATAATTATTCTACTGCTATTATTATACTATACCTAGCTTCTATTTTATCATATTTTTTAAAAAAATATATGGTATTATATTAATATGATACTTACAGACATACAAAATAAGGCAGCAAACTTTATTGATGGACCCTGCCTAGTCCTTGCAGTGCCTGGTGCTGGTAAGACTACCATGCTTCTTGAGAGAATAAATAACTTAAGCAAAATTACAAATTCCAAAAAGATTTTAACCCTAACTTTTTCAAGAACTCAGGCAATAGATATGAAAAATAGGTATGGCAAAGATGATACAAACATCATGACCATCCATGCATTTTGCTATCTTATAATAAGAAATTACCAAAAAAAACATAAAAAAGAACTGCGTCTTATAGAATCTGAAGATAACTTTAATAAGTATGATCTAGTTAGGAGAATCTACCAAGATATAAATAATAAAAAAATATCTAGGGAAGATGTCTTAAAATTTTTCACAGAAACTTCTTATATGAAAAATGCAATGCTAGACTTATCTTATCTTAAAAATATTAGGATAAAAAATATCGAAAAAATCTACATTATCTACGAGAATTTTAAGAAAGAAAATTCTTATATAGACTTTGATGATATGCAGACCTTGGCCCTTAAACTTCTTATCAACAATACGAATCTCTTAGGATCTATTCACAGGAAATATGATTATTTTCAGCTTGATGAAGGCCAGGATACTTCCCTACTCCAATTTAGAATTCTAAAAGAAATTGTAAAGAAAAATGATAACCTAATGGTTGTAGCTGATGATGATCAATCTATTTACTCTTTTAGGGCGGCTGACCCAGAATATCTTCTTAATTTTAAAGCATACTATCCTAATTCAAAGTTAATTGTAATGAATGAAAACCATAGGTCAAGCAAAACCATATCTATTCTAGCTAATAATTTCATAAAAGAAAACAAATTTCGCTATGAAAAGAACATAAAAAGCAATAAAGATAAGGGTGCAGATGTGGAAATTAGAACCTTAAAAGATTCTTATGACCAATATAGGTATATTATAGATAATTTAGATTATAAAAAAACTAACGCAATTTTATTTAGAAATAATATTTCAGCCATAAACCTTGTGACCTATCTTTTAGAAGATGGGATTGATTTTACTATTAATGATGATTTCCTAGACTTTTTCAAATCTCAAATTATAGTTGATATTTTTGATATAATAAAGTTTTCTGAAGATTTTAATGATATTGAAGCTTTTGAAAACATTTATTATAAGATAAAGACATTTTTAAAGAAGTCTGAGATTGAAAAACTAAATACCAAACCAGTGAATAAGGATGTATTTGAGTTTTTCTATGAGATACTTGACTATGATAGGAAAAACTCTCTTTACGAAATAGAGAAAAAAATAAATCACATCAAAAATCTTCCCCTAGCTAGAAAAATTTCTTATATTTATAAGTACCTAGGCTACAAGGAATATTCAAGTTTAAAGTCAAATAAGTATGGTGAGGAGACTTTAAATAAGGATTTATTTATAGAAAGTTTAGTAAATTTTAGTAAAAACCTTGATACAATCAAAGATTTTGAGCAAAAAATAATTGAATTAAGAAAAAATATAAGATTAAATGATGAGTCAAATCTTATACTTCAAACAATTCATAGGTCAAAAGGACTTGAATATGATAGGGTTTTTGTAATAGATCTTCTTAAAAGTGAATTTCCACTTGTAGATTATGATAGAGACCCAATAAAATCTTTAGAAGAAGAAAGAAGAATATTTTATGTCGCAATCACAAGAGCCAAAGAAGAACTACACGTCTTATCAATAAAAAAACGAAATAATAAAAAAGCATATCCTTCAGAATTTTTTATATCTGCTAGAAATATAAACAAAAAAAATCGTCCCACAGACTAAAATCCGGGGACGTTTTTTTTATACAATGTCTTCTGTCAAATAAGGCTTACCACTTGCCTTTGGTGCAGATGATTTTTTGTTAAATAATATTAAGAAAATAAGGATCGAAATATAAGGAATCATTGAAATGAATTCCATTGGCAATTGTATTTGTGTACCTGTTAGGTAGGTTGCTATAGCTTGGGTTAGACCAAAAAATAGCGATCCTATAAGCACACCTTGTGGTTTCCAATTTCCAAAGATTACACACACTAGGGCGATATAGCCTTGGCCAGCTATTAATGTTGGTGAAAATACACTTACCACAGCAAGTGACATGGATGCACCACCAAGCCCTGCCATAAATCCTGAAAACATAACTGCCAGGTATCTTGTTTTAACTACAGATACATCTAAACTTTCCGCTGCCACTGGGTGTTCGCCCACAGCAATTAGTCTAAGCCCCCATTTAGTCTTATACAAAAATATATAGACTAAGATCACACATATCAGTGCAATATATACATTTGCATATTGGGAGAAAATATTCTTTAGGGCTTGATTTTCTATCATGCCATCAAATAACCTTGGAATCTTATCTTCAAGAGCTATAGAAGGAGTTTGTGTTGCTCCATCAAAGAATAATCTTGATAAGAAAAGTGCAAGACCAGGAGCAAGGGTGTTTATAGCTATACCTGAAATTGTTTGATCACCTGCAAGGGTTACTGATACAAAAGCATGGATTAGACCAAAAAACATACCAGCAAGACCACCACAGAGAAACCCTAGCCATGGATTTTTGCTATAATAACCAACTGTTGCTCCTATAAGAGCTCCTATTGTCATCATTCCCTCAAGTCCGATGTTTACTACACCAGATTTTTCAGACATCATACCCCCAAGACCTGCTAGTAATACTGGTGCCGCATTTGATAGGGTATTTCCGATTATTAAACCAAGTACAGTCAAATTAAGCATTGTTCTTACCTGCCTTTCTCTTAGAGTTTCTATGAATTTTTGCCTTTAATATCTTAAATATCAGAGGGATAGCTGTAAATAGGATTATCGTACCAATTATTATAGAGATTAACTCGCTTGGTACTCCCATTGTTCTTTGTAGGTTACCTCCAGCATATTTAAGAGATCCTAAAAATAGTCCTGAGAATATACAAGCAATTGGGTTATTCGAAGCTAGAAGTGCAACTGCGAGCCCATCAAAACCAAAATTCTCCATTGAAGATAAGATTGGTAGTGAGTAAGTATAACCTAAAATTTGACTTACACCTGCAATAGAGCATATTGCTCCAGAGATTGCCATTGATTGAACAATTTTAGCATCTACATTAATTCCACCATATTTAGAAGCTTCTTTATTTAGACCAACTGCTTTTAATTTATAACCCAAAGTCGTTTTTTCTAGGATATAATAAATCAAAATTGCACAAATTATTGCAAAAAATATTCCCATATGGATTGGGGCTTTGAAAAATTGACCAAAAAATCCATCATATTTTTGAGCAGCATTTTGTACCAAGGTAATCTTTGCTGATTCATTTATATTGTGAGAGCTCATTGAATTCGGCATTTTATATCGATATACGATAAAGTTTTGGAAATAAAAGGCAACCCAATTAAGCATGATTGTTGAAATTACTTCGTGGATTCCAAACTTAGCCTTAACAAAACCTGCTATACCTCCATATATAAATCCAGCTATGATAGCAACTACTACTGTTACAAAGATGTGGATTACAGGAGGTAGATCTAAGAGGTATCCCATCATAAATCCAACAACAGTACCGATTATAAATTGACCTTCAGCTCCCATATTAAATAGACCCGTCTTAAAGGCAAAACATACACCCAAACCAGTTAGAATTATCGGTGTAGAGTTAACTATTGCCCAGCCCATATTTCTTGGTGATTTAAAAATACCTTGGATTATTTTTTGATAGGCCTCAAGTGGATTGTAGCCTGCTAAAGCAAGTACGATAGCCCCTACCAAAAGTCCTAATAGGATTGAAATTATGGTGAAGGTTATTGTTGAGTTTTTAAATGCTATTCTTTTTTTAGCTTTTATTTTTTCATTAGTCATTACTACCTCCTGCCATTAGTCTTCCTATTTCAAATTCATCAGTTTCTTTAGGATTTAGTTCTCCAACAATTTTTCCGTCATAGATTACTGCAATCCTATCGGATAAGTCCATTACTTCATCAAGTTGGAAACTTATTAGTAAAACAGCCTTACCAGCATTTCTCAATTCAACCAGGTATTGGTGGATAAACTCTATGGCACCCACATCAAGACCTCTTGTAGGTTGAGCTGCAATAAGTAGATCTGG
Source organism: Anaerococcus sp. (assembly GCA_043426375.1). Taxonomy (GTDB): domain Bacteria; phylum Bacillota; class Clostridia; order Tissierellales; family Peptoniphilaceae; genus Anaerococcus. The sequence continues at coordinate 2,099 of JBHWRC010000053.1, read as the reverse complement.
ATTTGAAGAAATTTCTCTAGCTATGATTACCTTTTGTTGGTTACCACCAGATAAAGAACCTGCTTGTTCATTTATATCATTTGGTCTAATATCAAATTTATCGACCAATTCTTTCGCATTTTTATCTATTTTTTTTAAATCTAAGATACCATTTTTAGAGAATTGTTCTTTATCAACACTTTCAAGAATTAAGTTATCTTTAATAGAATATTCTAGGACAAGTCCTCTTTTTTGCCTATCTTCAGGGATTTGAGTCATACCCCTGTCAAGTACATCTCTTGGAGATTTACCAGTAATATCTTCTCCCTTAAAGGTAACTTTTCCTTTTTCTACATCACGCATTCCGTAGATAGCGTCAATTAGTTCAGATTGGCCATTGCCATCTACACCTGCGATTCCAAGGATTTCGCCCTTTCTTATTGAAATATTAAGTCCCTTTACCTTATCGATTTTTCTGTTATCCTTAACCCAAAGGTCTTCGATTTTTAGAACTTCTTCTCCAAGCTCAATTTCTTCTTTTGTAACATTAAAGGATACATCCCTACCTACCATTTTTTCTGCAAGTATATTTTCATCAACTTCGCTTACTTTGACCTTATCAATATATTCTCCTCTTCTGATGATAGTGCAGGTATCTGCCATCTTCTTAATCTCATCTAGTTTGTGGGTAATTATAATTATTGACTTACCCATCTTAGTAAGCTTTTCTACAATCACTATAAATTCTTCTATCTCTTGCGGTGTAAGAACGGCAGTAGGTTCATCAAATATCAATACATCCGCACCATGGTATAGGGCCTTTAAAATTTCTACTCTTTGCTGTTGGCCTACAGAAATATCCTCAATCTTAGCATCAGCATCTACATATAAGCCGTAGTCAGAAGATAATTTTTCTATCTTAACCTTGGCTTTTTTTCTATCTAAAAATAGCCCATTACTACCTTCATAGCCTAAGATAATGTTTTCTGTAACTGTAAATGGCTCTATAAGCATAAAGTGCTGGTGAACCATACCAATCCCTAGTGCTATGGCCTTTTTAGGTGAGTTATTAATAACTTCCTCACCCTTTATATGAATTTCTCCATCTGTTGGATCAAACATACCATAAAGTATGTTCATAAGGGTGGTTTTACCGGCACCATTTTCCCCAAGAAGGGCATGGACCTCACACTTGTGCAAATCAAAATCTACACCTTTTAAAACTTCCTTATCACCAAAGCTTTTATGGATATTTTTCATTTTTATTATTGGATCTTGATCAAAATACTTATCCATATTTCCTCACTCTTAAAATTTATTAAAAAAGAGTAGAACCCAGCCTACTCTTTTTTCTTAGAATATTGACTTACAAATATTATATTAGAATATTAGTCTTCATATCCCATTGATTTAAATTCTTCTTCGTTTTGTGGTACTTCAATTTCACCGTCAACGATTTGTTTTCTTAATTCTTCTACCTTATCTTTTACATCTTGTGTCACTAGGTCATTATCACCATAAGCGATATCTAGAGCTTCACCATCACTTAGGTGGTAAGCTACAGTTTCGCCACCAGCAAATTTGCCTTCAATTAGGTCATCAAGAGTAAGTTGTACTGCCCTACCAACACCTTTAATTGTTGAAACTAGGATGTGGTCTGGAGCTTCATCTTTTTGGTCACGGTCTACACCGATAACGTATTTGTCGTTTTCTTTAGCTGCTTCAAATACACCTATACCAACACCACCTGCTGCGTGGAATACTACGTCAGCACCGTTTTGGTACATTTGGTTAGCGATGTTTTTACCAGCTGCTTGATCAGAATAAGAATTTGCATATTGAACTTGTACTTCTATATCAACACCCTTATCTCTTGCTGCTTGTTTAACACCTGCTCTGTAACCATATTCAAATCTATCGATAACTTCAGATTCCATTCCACCTACAAAACCAACATTGTTAGACTCTGATGTCATACCTGCTATATAACCAACTAAGAAAGAGTTTTCGTTATCTGCAAAAGTTATACCGACAAGGTTCTCTTTGCCATCGATATTTGCATTGTCGATTATAGCATATTTTTGGTCTGGGTTTGCATCAGCTGCATTAGCTGTATCCTC
>JBHWRC010000052.1:0-8484 GCA_043426375.1 Anaerococcus sp. | reverse complement strand
GGTTGAATTTCCTTGTGTATATAGACCTTAATTCCATTGGCAGCAAACACTTCAGCAGCAACTTTAGCAAATTCAGGTGACTTATGTCTTACGTCATAAGCAATTGCTACTCCGCGTTTTTTTGCTTCCTCACCGCCTTCTGAAATAGTATCCGCAAAACCTTGGGTAGCTTGGGCTACCATATAATCGTTCATCCTATTTGTACCAGCACCTAGTTTTCCTCTAAGTCCAGCTGTACCGAATTTTAGTGATTGGTAAAATCTATCCTTAATTTCATTTTCGTCACTTTTGATAGCTTCTAATTCTTTTCTAGTTTCTTGATCAAACCTATCATCGTTATACCAAGTTTCAAAATTTTTCTTATAGTCCATTATCTTCTCCTATTTTATATACATTCATTGACAAGGATTCGACGTGTATACCGTCATTAAAGTCTACACCTATACTATTCTTACCCTCTTTATCAAATATCTTTTCAAATTTATTAATAATATCTAAATTTATATACTTACCAATAATGTTTTTTTCTATATGCATGTCACAGTTATTAGCATTTACTATTACCAAATAAGAGTCATCTAAGGTATATCCAATTATGCTTTCATCAAGATTCTCTATAAATCTTAACCTCTTGCCTATTTCTTCTTTACTTGTGTGCCTAAATGCTTCTATTTCTTTTCTAAGGCTGATTAATTCCTTAGTATATTTAAACAAAGACATATTGTTTTTCTTATCTTCCCACTCAATAGAGTTAACAGATAGTGGTGATCTGTATGAATTTGCGTCATTTTTCTTGCTATGATTAAATTCATTACCTTCATAGATAAAGGGCTTACCAAAAGATAACATAACAAGACCAAGGGCTAATTTTACATAAGAATCAATATCATCTGTATTGTCAAGTGAAATTGCAAGCTTATCATAAATTATTAGGTTGTCGTGACAATTAAAATAATTAATTGTTTCACTTGCATCATCAGTAAATCCTGTTCCATCATCCCTTACAAAAGACCCAGCTATACCATGCTCTATCTCGCTTTTGTTTGAAAATATTCCCTGTATATATCCTTTGCCATATGAGTTTACATCACCCTTTATAGCATCTCTAAAATCATCATTAAAGACACCGAATCCATTTGATCTTTGTCTTCCCTTCCATATTTGTTGATCGTATTGAAGCGGGGATGATAAGGCCATCCAAGGCTCACCATATATAATAATATTTGGATTGATTTTCTTTAATTCTTCTAGGGCAATTTTTATTGTCTCAAGATCTATCAATGCCATCAGATCAAATCTGAATCCATCGATTTTATACTCCTTAGCCCAGTGTACTAAAGAATCTATTATCAACTTTCTGGCAAAAGGTTTTTCGCTAGCAAGCTCATTTCCACAACCCGAACCATTTGAGAAACTATCATCTTCGTTTGTTCTATGATAATATTTATGAGCTAAGGTGTTTAAGTTTGAGTCAATTGTCTTAAAGGTGTGGTTAAACACAACATCCATTATGACTCCAATACCCCTATCATGAAAGGCTTTTACCATTTCCTTTGCTTCTTTTACTCTTGACTTGGGGTCTTTAGGATCTGTTGCATATGATCCTTCCGGAGCAAAGTAGAGCTCTGGATCATAACCCCAGTTATAGTTGTTATCATCGAAAAATTTACCATTATCTTCATCTACAGTTACAAAATCGTATATAGGTAGAAGTTGAACATGTGTAACCCCTAAATCTTCTATATTATCGATTCCTGTTTTTAGACCAGCAAATTTTGTGCCACTTTCTGTAAGACCTAAAAATTTACCACGGTTAACTACACCACTAGACTCTTCAGCTGTATAATTTTTCACACTCATCTCGTAAATTATGGCTTCATTTTCATCTATATTGATGTGCTTACTTTCTGTAAAGCCAGATGGATTAGTATCTTCTAAATTAATTACGGCTGAATACATAGAATTTATTGATGCTGAATAAGCATAAGGATCTGTAACCTCATATTCATCATCTACTATATAATTGTAAAAATATCCATCATAATCTCCTTTTAAAACAATAGAAAATATGCCCATTTCATCTTTTTTCATGGGATAGATATTTCTTCTAACTTTTTTATAATCATCAGTTATTACTAGGTCAATCTTTTCCCTATTTGGTGCAAAAACTCTAAAGCTAGTCGCATTTTTTGAGTAGTCAGCACCAAGCTTAATGTCTTTAATTTCTTTATAGCTAATTTCTTTTTCTCTAACTAGTTTCATCTTTTCTATTAATTATCTCATCCAATCTAAAATTATTCGCCCAAATTATATTTTTAATTTGGTTCTTTGTCCATTTATTTACATCTAGGTAATCTTTCTCTGCAACTTTTCTTATCTTTATTAGAGATTCTAGTTCATAAAAAGTTTTAAATGAATCATTATACATTAATAACTGATCATATATAGTTTTGAAATCATAAGGTAGATTTTCGTATGATTCATTTAACAAATTATCAATTGTAAATTTGACTACTTTATTATCATAATAAAACTCATTGGCATTATAATAATTATTTTCATCAAGTTTCTGAATATTCTTAAAGTCAGCACCAAAAGTGTAAAAAGCATTTTCTTCCTCAAGATTATTAACTATGCCTCCTTTTGAAGATATAATATTTGACATATTAAATATAGAATTCAACACATGGAAGTTTTGATTATCGAGCGTAACTAATGTGAGGTTTGAATAAATATCTACGGCAGGCAAGACTTCCTTAATTTTTTCTACATCCAAGTCTTCAATAAATATTATCTTAATTTTTTCACTGATAAACTTATCCCTGTCAATCATCTTTTTAAGGGCAAGGATAAATTTGATCGTCTCTTTGGCCATAAAATATCCTTCATTAGCCTTTCCTGAAAAAATATAAGTGGTAGGTGCCATTTTTAAGTTAGTATTACTTTTTAGCATGTAATACTTATAGGCAATTGCAAGGCAATTTAGGATTTGCCTTTTGCTTTCATGCATTATCGATAATTGAATATCATATATTGAGTAGGGATTGATTTCTTCACCTAATCTTTCCTTAACTATATCTGCCAAATGACATTTATTTTTAAACTTAACATCATCTAGGGCCTTTATAAATTCTTGGTCATTTTCTAATTTCTTTAATTTAGTGACCTCATCACTTGTTATGGAATCAATTCCGTATTTCTTAAATAAATTAATTAGGTTATTGTTAGTAGATTCTGAGTATAAAACCCTATCGGTTCCATAGTTGAAGTAAGAATGATTTATATCATTAAGCCTTTCATCCGATATGGTTTTAGACAGATAATGATAAGATCCAGATAGATATTTATTTATATTTCTAAAATAAACTTTCCCATTTTTTACTAGATTTAAATCTTTAGAGTAAAATTGAAGGCTTTTTTGAATTTCAATAATTGCATCCATTATTTCAGGATTGATTCTTCGAATCATATCTATATCATATACTTCAACACTATCATCAGTTATTGAAAATGCTACGTGATCAAATACTTTCCTAGCAACATCAATCGCTTTTTCTACCTTATATTCATAGTTCTGATTTAGTAACCTAATGAATTCAATCAAGGCAAGACTTGGATGTATATCGTGACTAAATATCTTAATATTATCTTCAATACCTTCAATAGTTCCGTGTCTTTTTTTGTGCCTTCTAAATATATCTCTTACTGCTGAGGCTGAATAAAAATATTCCTGCTTTAGTCTTAACAGTTTTCCCTCATAGGTAGAATCATCAATATATAAGAATTTATTTATTGCACTAATATTGATATAATCATCGTAGGCTCTAAATAAGTCACCTTTTGAGAAGTCTTCTATACTAAGAGCATTTACTACTTCTGATTTAAATAGTCTTAATGTATTTACAAAGCTTGCATCGTCACTTAATATAGGCATATCATAGGCTATAGATTTATTATCTATACCATCTATTTTAAGATTATAATAAAATGACTTCTTATGCTCCCAGTTTGAGCCTTGTTCTAGCCAAAAATCCGAATACTCTACCTGTCTTCCATCAATTATCTTTTGTTTTAGGTTTCCATTTTCATATCTTAACGCATAGGCAACCGCTCGTTTATTTTGGTTTGCAAGTTCATTTATTAGGGCAGATGATCCAATACCAATATCACTTACACCTAAGTCTGCCTCTTTTTCACAAGATAATACCTCATCTAGGTCAAAGCCCATTTCATCCAGGGCTTCTCTCAATTGTTCTTTGATTTCTAACCTGTGAATATTTCGATTAATAAACTTACCAGGCAAATACTCAAATGATAAAATATAATAATCTATATCATTCTCGAGTGCCTTTGATTTCACCCAGGTTTGACCAATAGATTCCATAAGGTACCTACACAAGCAGTCATATACCTCGTTTATCCTTGCATTTTTAGTGTTTTTCGCATAAAAAGAATACAAAAAACTTTGTATTCTTTCTATGATAAATTCCTTATCAGTTTTCATATTTCTCTCTAAGCTTTTATTCTTTCGTACAATTCTAAATATTTTTCAGATGACATTTCCCAATCATTCTTTTGTTTCATCGCATTTTCTATTAGTTGTTTATGGATGTCTTTTTTGTTGTAATAAACATTTATAGCATTCTTTGTCGCAAATAATAATTCATGTGCATTAATATTTGCAAATGAATATCCAGTACCTTCACCAGTATATTCGTTATAAGGTATTACTGTATCTTTAAGTCCACCAGCCTCTCTTACGATTGGAAGAGACCCATAGCGCATGGCAATTAATTGGCTTATACCGCAAGGCTCTGAAATTGATGGCATGAGATAAAAGTCACTAGCTGCATAGATATCGTGTGCTTCTCTTTCACTATAGTATATTCTTGCAGCAAGTTTTTCTGGATATTTCCACTCAAAATACTTAAACATCTCTTCATAAGTATAGTCTCCTGTACCCAAAATTACAACTTGAATATCCTCTTGGAGTAATTCTTCCAATATATATCTTACTAAATCCATGCCCTTCATTTCATTTAGTCTTGATACTATTGCAAACATTGGCACATCGGCTCTCTCAGGCAGATTATATAGTTTTTGAAGTTCTGTCTTATTGACATACTTATCTTCTATTGATTTTATATCATAGTTTTTAGGTAAGTTTGTATCTGTCTTCGGATTCCAAACATCATAATCTATACCATTTACTATACCGTCTAATTTGTAATTGTATTGTCTAATTACACCATCAAGCCCTTCCCCATAGAATGGATATTGGATTTCTCTAGCATAGTTTTCTGATACAGTGTTTACATGAGTCGCATGTATTATACCACCCTTCATGAAGTTTATAGCATCGTAATATTTTAAATCATTTTCACTAAAATACCTAACATCAAGACCTGCTAGGGCAAGATAATCAGAGTTAAATACTCCTTGGTATTTTAGGTTGTGGATTGTAAATAAGGTTCTAATGTCTTCATAATAAGGATCGCCTTGTCTAAAGTCGTTTACAAATACATTTACCATAGCTGTATGCCAGTCGTTGGTATGAATGATATCAGGCTTGAAGTTAATTTCTTTTGGTAAAAGGGTGCAAGCCTTTGAGTAGAAGATATATCTTTCTGCGTCATCATCGTATCCATAAAGACCATCCCTATCAAAATATTCAAGGTTATCAATAAAATAATAAATTACCCCATCCCACTCTAATTGGTAAACACCAGCATATTGGTGTTTCCAACCAAGGTCTACATAAAATTCGGTGATTTTTTCCATCTTTTCACGATGGATACCATCAATGCCTTTATGTAATGGCATTACGACCCTGATATCTGCACCTTTTTTCTTCAATTCCTTAGGAAGAGCCCCCGCAACATCTGCGAGGCCTCCTGTTTTAATGAAAGGTACTGATTCACTTGTTAGAAAAAGTATATTCATTATTCACTCCTTTGTTCAAGTTTCTCGTTCTTACCAGTCGCATAAGGATGATTTCTGTTACCAAACAATCTAACATCATGACCTATTTGGGTGCCTTTATCAGTGATTACAAAGTTAAGAATCGCCCCTTCTTCTATAACTGAATCTTGGAAAATAATGGAATTTCTAATTATTGCACCCTTACCAATCTTAGCGCCTCTAAATACGATTGAATTTTCTACTTCCCCTTCGATAATTCCACCATTTGCTATTAGAGAGTTTCTTACCTTAGCATCTTTTGTGTATGATGTTGATGGTTCGTCTTTAGATTTAGTGTATACAAGTCCATCATCATAAAACAATTTATCAAAAGTATCTTGGTTTAGAAGTCTCATATTTACTTCATAAAAAGAATTTATATCTTTAATAATTTCAAATTCTTTTTCTTGTCTGTAAAAATCAATGTTTAAATCGCCAGGGTAGGCAAATATAGCTTGAAGCATTGAGCTTGAAGAGTTATCCTGCATTGCATTTCTAAGTATTTTTAAGAAAGCTTCTTTCTTCATAATAATAGATCCTAAGAATAGGTCAACTGTATCTGTAATACCTAAGTTTACGCCAACATCGGTTGGTTTGCCCTCTTCGTTAGAATTAATAATTGCTTGGTTTAGATATTCACCATCTTTATCAAGAGTTTTATTTGATAAAATCAAGCAATCTAAATCCTCATCCTTAATTTTTTCTGCTGCATCGTTTATGTCTTCTTTTATAATGTACATAGGATTTTTAATATATACATAATCGAAGTCATTTTCTAAGAAATATACTATAGCATCATAATAGGTTTCTACTTCACTTCTTATTTTTTTACCATCAAGACCAACAGGGTTTATCATCAACCCTCCACTACGCCTATTTAATTCCCAGCTCTTACCACTACCTATATGGTCAAGTGTTGATCTTAACTTACCACCTGCAAACAAAATAACTCTGTTTACATCATGATTAGCAAGATTTGATAAAGCAAAGTCTATTATTCTATATCTACCACCAAAAGGCAACATATAATCTGCTCTATGTTTACATAATTGTCCATAATTTGATTCGTTAAAGTCTGAACTATATACTAAAGAGACTATCTTTCCCATTCTATTCCTCCTCTATGCCTTCGTTGCTAACAAGATATACAAGATCATCATTTTCCTTGCCTATATCCTGACTAATCACCATATTCTCAGCGACAACAGCATTATAAACTCTTGCTCCAGCCTTAACTTTCACACCATTAAGGAGGACTGAATTATAAACTTCTGCTCCGTCTTCTATCTCTACTTCTGAAAAAAGAACTGAATGGTTTACTTTACCATCTATAATACAAGCTTCATTTACAAGCGTATCTGTTAAAACTGCATTTTTGCCAAGTCTATGAGGTGGAAGATTCAATGATTTGGTATAGATTCTCCAATTATCATCATAAATTCCTAGTTCATTGTTTGGATCAATCAAGTCAAGGTTTGCTTTCCAAAAACTTCTAACAGTTCCTACATCTTTCCAATAACCATCAAATTTATATACATATAAAGGAGAGCCTTGGTCTAGCATTTTTGGTATAATATCATGGCCGAAATCATTTGTAGAATTTTCATCTTCATAGTCCTTAATTAATTCTTTTCTTAGGACTTTCCAATTGAAGACATAGATACCCATAGAGGCTAAGTTAGATTTAGGATTTTCAGGTTTTTCCTCAAATTCAATTATTTTACCATCTTTATCAGTATTCATAATACCAAAACGACTTGCTTCATCCCAATCTACTTCCATAACAGCAATTGTACAATCTGCACCTTTCTTTTTATGCACATCAAGAAGCTCTCTGTAGTCCATCTTATAAATATGATCACCAGATAATATAAGAACATATTCTGGATTGACTTGGTCTAAGTAGTTAATATTTTCATATATGGCTGATGCTGTTCCTTCAAACCATCTACCACCGTCTTCTGTGTAATATGGACTTAGAATCCTAAGTCCCCCAAAGTTCCTATCATAGTCCCACGCTGCACCGATTCCTAAGTGTTCATTAAGTAATTGAGGTTTGTATTGGGTAAGGACACCTATATCTTTAATCTCACTATTTGTAGAGTTACTAAGGGCGAAATCAATAATTCTGTACTTTCCTCCAAATGGCACAACAGGTTTTGCCATATCTCGTGTCAAAGCCTTTAGCCTTGAACCTTGTCCACCAGCTAAAAGCATTGCTGCGGTATTGTTTACGTTTCTCATAAGCCCTCCTATTTATTGTAGTGTTTTCTTAATCTATATATACCCAATTAGAGGTATTATATTCTAAAACCTTTCCTACTACAATTTTATATAATATTTGCTACTTTGACAAGGCCTATAATTTTAGTATAATCATCGTATATGGGGATGCCATGGTTTCGACGTGATTGAAGAGGCTCTGGCTGCAGGTCGTATATCAAAACGTAAATTGATAATTAAATATAAACGCAAACGAAAATAGCGAAGCAAACTTCGCACTAGCTGCCTAGTAATAGGACA
>JBHWRC010000051.1:0-4969 GCA_043426375.1 Anaerococcus sp. | reverse complement strand
CTAAGCCTAGACCTTGTTTCAAAAATGAGATTCAACCAGGCCTTTATAGGTGTAAATGGTGTAAATAACGGCAAGGCCTATACCTATAGCCCTGAAGAAGGAATATTGCAAAAAGAGATTCTCAATAATTCTTTTGACAGGTATCTTGTGGCAGACTCTACAAAGCTTGGTTACGAAGACCTGTATCATTTTTATAATCTAGAAGATGCAAGGTTTATTACTGATTCTAAAATTACAGATAAGCAAATTGAAGATATAGAAAAATATACAGAACTAATCAAATAGAAAATACAAAAGTTATTAGAAATCAAAGGAGAAACGATGATTTTAACCATAACAGCAAATCCTTCTGTGGATATGTCTTACCAGCTTGATTCACTAAGTATTGACGGAGTCACAAGGACTGACAGGGTCATAAAGCACGCTGGAGGCAAGGGAATCCATGTTGGCTATGTCCTACATGAACTTGGCGAAGGTGTTGTGCATTCTGGATTTGTAGGGGGTAAGCTTGGTGAATTTATCGAAGAAGGTCTAAAAGAAAGAGACCAAGAAGCAAGATTTGTAAAGATAAAAGAGCCGACAAGAAATTGCCTTGCCTTCCTTCATGAAGGAAGGCAAACAGAAATCCTAGAAGCAGGTCCAACTATTAGCCAGGCCGAAAGGGAAGAATTTATAAATAAACTTGATCAAATTAGCGCAGGATGTTCGGTAATTTCAATGTCAGGGTCCTTGCCAAAAGGTCTTGATTCAAGTTTTTATAAAGAAATAATCGCCTATGGAAAAAGTCACGATAAGTTTGTTGCAGTTGACACATCAGGACAGACTTTGAAAGACGTAGTAAATGCAGAAATCAAGCCGGATTTAATCAAACCTAACGAAACAGAAGTTGCAGACTTATTAGGTGAAGATATCACCAAAGATAATATCAAAGAAGCCCTAAAAAAAGCCCCTCTAAAAGATATAGAATATGTAATTGTATCTTTAGGCAGAGATGGAGCAGTAGCCAAGGCAGGAGATAGGGTCTTTAAGGCAACCGTGCCAGAAGTTAAGGCAATAAATCCAGTTGGAAGCGGAGATTCATCCCTTGCAGGCGCAATTTTTGCTATAGCTCAAGGAAAAAGTCCTGAAGAGGTAATTAAAACATCGATGACCTGTGGACTTTTAAACGTCCTAACAGAAGAAATCGCCCATATAGAAATAGAAAAGTTTGACAAATACTACGAACAGATCCTAGTGGAGGAAATATAATAATGAAAGTATCAAAAGCAAAATACGAAAATCTGAAAAGACTATCAAATGAAGACGGTGTGATAGCAGCCCTAGCCATAGACCAAAGAGGTTCCATGGAAAAAATGATGGGCAAAGCAAATCCTGACCTAAACAATGTAGAAGGAATATCAGAATTTAAAAGACTAGTAGCAGAAAAGCTAACCCCATATGCTTCATCAATCCTACTAGACCCAATCTACGGACTCACAGGAATAGAAGCAACAGACAAAAATGCAGGACTTATCCTATCTTACGAGCAAACAGGTTATGATGAATATGACGAAGAAAGACTTCCAAGACTAATCGAATTAGAATCTGGCCTTAGATTAAAAGAAAAAGGAGCTGATGGCATCAAAGTCCTACTCTATTACGATGTAGACGATAGAGAAGAAACCAACGAAAAGAAAAAAGCTTGGGTAGAAAGGGTAGGCTACGAATGCGAGGCCCTAGGCCTTCCATACTTCCTAGAAATCCTAACCTATGATGCAAAAATGGAAAGTGAAAAAACACCAGAATATGCAAAAATAAGACCAAGAAAGGTAATCGAAGCTACAAGAGAATTCTCAGACCCAAGATATCTAGTAGATGTCCTAAAACTAGAAACACCAGTAGATATGAACCACCTAGAAGGTTTTGGCCAAAAAGAAAGTCTATACAGCAAAGAAGAAGCCCTTAAGTTCTTCAAAGACCAATCAGACGCCACAGACCTACCATACATCTACTTATCAGGGGGAATCAGCGCAGAACTTTTCCAAGACATGCTAAGAATCGCCAAAGAAAGCGGCGCCAAATTCAACGGAGTCCTATGCGGAAGAGCAACCTGGGTAGACTCAGTAGACATCTACGGCAAAGACCAAGAAGAGGCTGCAAAATGGTTAGATGAAACAGGCAAGGACAACATAACAAGCCTAAATGAGGTACTAAAAGAAACAGCCTATTCTATGTTTGATAAAATAGAAGAAGCATAAAACCCCAAAAGCTCTGGAAATCCAGGGCTTTTTTCTTGGTCAAGTGAAACTAGTTGCAGATTAGGATAAAAGATATGAAAATCCATAAAACTGGTATTATTTTTTAGGCAAAAGGGGTAAGTATTTATTAGTGGATCTAAAGCCTAATAAATACTTTGACAGTGTCTTTATTTTTTAGCCAGCAAATCGATTTTTGCATAAATAAAAGATTGGAAGCCTTATGGAAGAAAGTTTAGTTATTGAGAAATTGAGGAAAGATTCTAGAAATAAAACCTACACAGGTAGGGGGATTGGTCCGATTTTTCAGCTTAATCCAAAATCTAAGATTTTAATCATAGGCCAAGCTCCGGGGAAAAAGGTGGAAGAAACTGGGATTTTGTTTAATGATAAGAGTGGTGAAAACCTAGTAGATTGGCTAGGTATAACAGGAGAGGACCTCCATGGCAAAGACTTTTCGATTCTTCCTATGGATTTTTATTTTCCTGGTAAGGGGAAGTCTGGAGATAAGGCACCAAGGAGGTTTATAGCAGAAGAGTACCATCCGCTTTTGTTAGAAGAGCTTAAAAATATTAAACTTACCATCCTAATTGGAACTTACGCCCAAAAGTTTTATATAGGGGATAAATTTAAGAAAAATCTTACAGAGACTGTAAAATCCTACCAGGAATTTCTGCCAGAATATTTCCCTCTTGTTCACCCAAGTCCTTTGAATAATAGGTGGCAGGCAAAAAACTCCTTTTTTAAAGAAGAGGTTTTGCCAAAATTAAGAGAAGTTGTTGGAGATATTCTTTAAGATAATCAATAAATTCGGTTTAATAAAATGAAAGGAACATATAATGAAAAAAATAAGTGCAAATATTTTAGAAGGTAAATTTGAACATTTAGTAGATGAGGAAAACCTACAATTAACTCATTTACAAATTAAAAAGGGAGAAGAAATTCCTTCCCACAAGTCAGATAAGGATGCTGTGGTTGTAATTTATAAGGGCAAGGTTGACTTTAGCGGTGAAAACGGAAGTGAAATTATTGTTCCAGGAGATATAATTGTGATGAAGCCAGAAGAAATGCATGCTCTTACAGCTATAGAAGATAGTGATTTGATGGTTATAAAGGCTAGAATTTGAGCCTTAGAAACAGACTATACTAATATTTAAAATAGGGAGAGTTTATGTTTTATAAGGCAGATTATTTTATTTTAGAAGATAAAGCGCTTGAAGATTACTTTATGGAAGTTGATGATGGGGTCATTGTTGGTTTTTCCAAAAATGAACCAGGAGAATATGAATATTTGGGAGAGATTGTAGCTCCTGGCCTTGTAGACACTCACATCCACGGCTATCATGGCAAAGATATAATGAATGCTGAAGAAGGGGCTCTTAATGTGATTTCTAAGGGGCTTTTGGAGTGTGGGGTTACAAGCTTTTTGCCAACAACCCTTACAGATTCGAAAGAAAAGACGGATGCTGCCTTAAAAAGAGTTGCCGAAGAATACAAGGATGTGGAAGGAGCCAAGGTCAGGGGGATTTTCCTAGAAGGACCATTTTTTACAGAAAAATACAAGGGAGCCCAAAATCCAGCCTACATGTCAGAGCCAAAAATAGATTACCTAAAAGAGTGGGTAGAGATTTCTGATGGCCTTGTAAATAAAATTGCCATAGCTCCTGAAAGGGAAGGGGCAATAGATTTTATCAAAAAAGCCAACGCCATGGGTGTAAGGGTTGCCCTTGGCCACTCAGATGCAAGCTTTGATGAGGCTGTATCCGCAGTAGATGCTGGTGCAAATATTTTCGTCCACACCTACAACGGCATGAGCGGTCTCCACCACAGAGAACCAGGTATGGTAGGTGCTGCCATGTCTACAGATGCTATTTCAGAACTAATTTGCGATGGCCACCACGTAAACCCAAACTCTGCCAATATCCTTATGAATATCAAGGGCAGAGATAAAATCGCCCTAATTACTGACTGCATGAGCGCAGGCGGCATGGCCGATGGGGACTATAAGCTGGGAGATTTTCCTGTAAAAGTTGAAAATGGAACAGCAAGGCTTAAGGACAGCGGCTCACTAGCAGGATCTATACTCAAACTAAAAGATGGTGTTAAAAACGTAGTAGATTGGGAAATAGCTGACATCTTCGAAGCTATACAAATGGCAAGCCTAATCCCTGCTAAATCTGTAGGTATAGACGATGTTTGTGGCAAATTAAGAGAAGGCTACCAGGCAGATTTCATAGTCCTAGATTATGATCTAAACTTAAAGGCGACCTACCTTGATGGGGAAGAAGTTTATAAGAATTTGGATTAGGATTTTAAAATAATTAGGATTTGATTTTATTCCTGGATTTGAACGCTATAAAATATTGATTTCAAAATAAAAATCAAAAAAATATTGAAATATAAAGGCTCAGACCGATTGGTTCTGGCCTTTATTTTTTTAGAATTTTTTTGTATTACTAAAACTAGAAAGCCTTGTTTGTAAGATTCTTCCTCATATTTGTAATCTGCCTCTACACGCTCTATGGTGCTAAGGCAATTTTCTTAGCATACATTTAGTATTTTTACGCCGACGGGATTTTCTCAAAATGTGGTTAGAGCTTTAAGAATGACGGTTGGGTGTGGATTTAAAACAAAAACTCAGAACCTTTTTGGCTCTGAGCTTTTCTTATCTTTATTTACTTATTTTCAAGGTCTTCTAGAAGAGTATCTGCAGATAGTTTACCAAATACTACTGT
>JBHWRC010000050.1:0-10734 GCA_043426375.1 Anaerococcus sp. | reverse complement strand
AAAAATAGCCAGTGGCTTAATGAAATAGGTGAGAAATTAGAAGAAAGATACCAGATAAAGTATTTATATGCAGACTTTAAGAAGAAAAATGGCTACAAAAATTCTATAGAACTTTCTAAGGAATACGGAATCTATAGGCAGGATTACTGCGGTTGTATTTTTTCTAAAAAAGAAATGGAAGAAAATAATTGTTAGTTTTTTAATTATTTGGGTATTCTTATTAATAGGAGATGCCTATGAAAGACTTACTTTTAATAAAAAAAATAAATCCTCCCCTAAAAGAGGACCAAGCTTTTCCATTCACCTTTCAATTAGACGATAAGTTTACTAAAGAAAAGTCCATGGAGATTTTTTGCGGTCTAAAATCTAAGGGTATAATAATAGAGGATGAATTTTTGATTAAGGATAAAAGCTTCACAGTCAAAATTTACTCCAAAGATACAACAAAAGTTATAAAAGAGATATTAGCAAATAACCTAAACATATATGGAATATATATTGCCTATGGTAAATTGCTAGAAAAAGGAGAAATAAATGAGTAAAGTATTAGACCTATTAAATGAACAAATGAACTTTGAATATGAATCAGCGTATGTGTATAAAGCAATGGCTGCATACGCAGATAGCCTTGACTTAGATGGAATCACACACTGGTTTGATGAGCAAGTTAAGGAAGAAATCGAACACGGCGAAAAAATGAAAGACTTCCTTCAAGAAGTAGGATATGATATTAGATACAAAGCAATTGCTGAACCAAAACATGACTATGACAGCCTTGTAGAAGTATTTAAGGCTGCTTTAGATCACGAAAAAGAAGTTACAAAAAGAATTCACGAAATAGCAGAAGCTGCTAAAGAAGAAGATGCTAGAGTTTATTCTTTCATCCAATGGTATATAGACGAACAAGTAGAAGAAGAAGATTCTGTAGGTAAAATCGTAACAAGACTAGAAAGAATCAACGGCAACTGGGGTGGAATCTACATCCTTGACCACGAACTTGGTTATAGAAAATAATTTTAAGGGGAGCAAGGCTCCCTTTTTTTCTTACTTAAGTATCCTAAGGTTAATATTAAAATACAAAAGAATCTACACATAATATATTAATATACTTGACATATAAGTTTAATTTTGTATAATATTAGCAAAAGGAGTTAGAAATGTTAACCTTACTTTTAATAATAGGGGCCATCTTACTTGGCATCCCACTTATAAAATTGTTTTTTAAATTTATCTTTGCCATCCTAGGCATTACTATTAGCCTTATAAGCCTGCCATTTTTACTTATTGGGGGCTTGATAATTTTGCCAATAGTAATAATTTTTGGTATCCTAACTAATCTTTTGCCTATAATCCTAGTAGGAGGACTTATTTATTTTGCCTATAGGTATATGACAAATAGAGACTTTTATTAGAAAAAATAATAAAAAAACAAGACTAAGCTCGGAATATATTGCTTAGTCTTTTTCTTTATAGATTTAAAACAAATTTTTCTATAGCTTCGCCTACTGCACCATCATTGTGATCATGGACGGTAACATAGTCGGCAGATTCTTTTACTTGAAGCCTTGCGTTTTTAACTGCAACAGATGTGCCAGCAGCTTCTAGCATAGCTACATCGTTGTAGTTATCACCAATCGCAAGGATGTCGTCCATAGAAATATTGTAGTGATCACATATTTTCTTTAGAGCAACTGCCTTATTTACTCCTTTAGCATTTATTTCCATATACATATTAGAAGAATAGGTGATTTCTAGTTCGTAGTTTGTAATTCTTGCTACGTCAACCTCAAGGGCTTGAAGGAAGTTCATATCTTCATTTTTGATAATAACCTTAAGTATTGTCTCATTTTCTAGAAAATCAATGTTGTCTGTTTCTATAATGTCTATATGTTTTTCTGCTACAATTGTTTCGTCTGATAGGTTTAGACCATATTTTTGATCTAGGGTATAGATGTAAAAAGTCAGCTTATTTTCGTAGGCATAGTTAAATACATTTCTAGCATATGAAAAATCCATATCTAGCACATCTACTACTTCTTTGGTTTTAACATTCAATATAACAGCCCCGTTACAACAGATTACATACCTATCATCTGCAACTACTCCTGCTTGCTCAGGTATATCGAAAATTTCATAAGGTCCCCTGCCGGTTGCAAGCATGACTATTACACCTTTTTCAATAGCCTCTCTTATGGCTTTTTTGTTCCTATCAGGTACTATCTGATCATGTCTAATTATGGTTTCATCAATATCAGATGCTATTAATTTTATCATTTTTATCCTTATTTGTAATTTTCCTTAAGATAGGCAATTATATCGTCTGATTCATATAAGTACTCACCGTCATGATAGAGGCAAGGAATTTGTCTTTTGCCACCTTTATCCATAAGTTCGAGCATAGCTTCACGGTCTTCGTTTATATTTACTAGGGGAATATCTATATTGTTTTCTTTCATGAAATCTTCAACTTTTTTACAAAATCTACATGTTGTTCCTACAAATAATTTATAATCTTTCATAGCTTCTCCTTTTTTAATAAAATACTTTCATTTATCATCTCTTATGGTATATTATACTAATGAAACTAAACTTTTTAAAGGCGGTAAAATGAAATCAAGAATAATAACCCTTATTAGATTTATCCTAATTTTGATTATTTTAGCCTGTATTGCCATCTTAGGCAAGAGAGGCTTAGATTATTGGACAAATATGAAAAATAATAGATATATAGAAGATTTATCCAAGGAAGCAGAAGCAGATGTTGCTAATGAAATAGGAGAAGAAACGGAAGAAGAAGCTGAGAAAGATCCTCTAGCTAGGCTTGAAAAAGTACACTTAAGCCTACTAAAAAAGCTTAAAGAGCAAAATTCAGATGTAATTGCTGTCATAGAGATACCTGGAACAGGGATAAAATATCCAATCCTCCAAGGTCCTGACAACGACTTTTATCTAAGAAAGGGCCTTAACAAGGAATATGATATAGCAGGATCTATTTTCCTCGACGTATACAATTCTTCTGATATAAGCGACGACAATACAGTAATTTATGGTCATCACCTAGAGATTGATTCTATGTTTACTCCACTTGATCAATATAGGAAGCAAGAATTTGCTGAAAAAAATAGGACGGTATATCTAACAACTGAAGAAGGTCTTAGAGAATATCTAATATTTTCTGCCTATGGTATCCCATCAGATTATGACTATAGGACTCTAGATTTCACCTACGATGGAGATAAGGTTCCATATTATAACAAACTTAGGTCAAATTCTGAGGTAGACTTAAATACTAGACCTTTTACAGAAGAAGACACAATTATTACTCTATCAACTTGCCAATATGATTATGATGATCAAAGGCTTGCAGTACATGCTGTTAGGATTAGATAATGAGATTTGAAACAAGTGAGAGAAGAAAATTAAATATAGAACAAAGCCCTGAGGGTCTAATTCTTAGGGAAGATTCGTTTAAGGTTGACCATATTTTCGAATGTGGTCAATGTTTTAATTTTAGAAAAAATGAAGACGGCTCATATACCGCAGTATTTTTGGGTAGAATCATAAATCTTTTAGAATGTGATGGTTATACCCTAATCAGAAATGTGAGTCTTGAAGAGTTTTATGAAGTTTTCTATGATTATTTTGATTTTGGAACAGATTACGGAGCTATCAAAGAAGTCTTATCAAAATCAGATATACTAAAGAAAGCAAGCGATTATGGCTATGGTATTAGAATTTTAAATCAAGAATTATTTGAAACAACAATATCTTTTATTATCTCTGCCAACAACCAAATACCAAGAATAAAAAAGGCTGTTAGGATCCTATCTGAAAGGTATGGAGACTATCTTGGGGAATATATGGGAGAGGAGTATTACTCATTCCCAAGCCCAGAAGTCCTAGCGAAGATTGATCCTCTAGAAATAAGAGAATACGCCAGGGTTGGATTTCGTGATGTAAGGATAGTAGAGACTGCAAAGGCCTTTGTGGATGGATTTTTGAATTTTGAAAGAGAGATAAATCTTACAGACAAAGAACTTCACAAAAAATTAAATGAGCTTCCTGGTATAGGTCCAAAGGTTGCTGATTGCATTATGCTTTTTGCCTATCACAGAAGGGAAACCTTCCCAGTCGATGTATGGATCAAAAGGGTTATGGAGACTTTGTTTATAGGTAAGGAAGTGCCAAAAAAACAAGTTGACGATTATGCAAGGCAAATTTTCGGAGACCTTGCAGGCTATGCCCAGCAATATCTTTTCTACTACGGCAGGGAAAATGCTATTGGAAAATAAAATGAATAGTAAAAACGAGTTGAATTTCAAAATGGAAATCAACTCGTTTTTTGATTTTATTTTTATATGGCTTTTATTATTTCGAAAAGTTCCTTAGCTGATTTTAGTGGTCCGTCACACTCCATTCCGCTAACTCCCAGCTGGGTTTTGATTTGGCCGACTTTTTTATTGTTTTCGTAAAGTTTGTCGAAGTACTTTTCTATGAGGTCATTGCAGATTTCTTGTTTTTGGTAAGGGCCAAAAGGATTTGCAAAGTAAGATTCTACTAGGCCTGTTTCCGTTGTAGTACCCTTGGCAAACCTTGCTCCTCTTTTAAATACTTTTATAGCTTCATCTTTGTCATCAATCATTGCAATTGATTTTTCGGTATCTTCTAGCTTATCGTAGTTGTTTGCATAGAGGAAGAAGTCAACTTCATAGCCTGCCATTATTTGGCTATAATCAGCTACTGGCATGATTAGTCTTGCATTTATCTTATCAGGGTTCATAAAGATTGACCTGTCAATTTGCTTAAAGGCATAGCCTGCATCTAGGTCGTCAAGTCTTACGAAAGCACCTATTTCTGTACCATAGGCTATGACCTTGTCATCTTCTATCCTAAAGGTACCCATATCATCAAAGATTACTGTCATGTCCTTGATATAGTCCTTAGCAAGCTTTCTGAAAGCTTCGATTGATTCGCTTTTACCAGCTCCGGAATCTCCTAGAATTACAACATTAGCTGATTTTCCGTTTTGTAAAACTACATTTACTCCTGCTCCGTGGATTGGGAGGTAAGATTTTTTCATAGAGATTATATTAGAAAGAGTCAGGCACATCTTCTTTAGGTAGCCGAAATAGTCTTTCTTGTCTGTATAGTTTACATAACCTATCAAAAAGCCGTTTTTATTTTCATAAAATACATTTTGGTCTTTAGAATTTTCTCCACCAAATACATATATAGCATCTGGCTTGTTATTTAAAATCTCATCCTCACTTGCTAGTTCAAATAAGTTTGACGCTGAAATTCCGTGGGTGATTAGGTTGTGGTGGAAGTAGACATAGATTAGGTTATCGCCAACCTTGGCTGGATAACACAAGAATTCATCTGTGTCGATATCAAGACCTATAACAGGGTTTTCGTATACTTCTTCAAAGAAGCCGTCCCTCTTGTTCGATTTTGTATAGGTGATATAAGGTGTTTCGATTAGGACCTTTGTTACAAAAGGTATTTCATTTAAGTAGGATAGTTCTTCAGGATAGTCAATACAGTAATTTTTAACAATCACTGAAGCATTTGCTCCGGCAGGTACCTGCCTAAAGACTTTTGGTCTTTCACCTGTCACAGATACTTCTGCCTTTCTGTAGATATCAAGGATTAGCTCTTTGAAGTTCATATTTGACTTTAGGAAGTTTTCTACTTCTATTCCTTGGTCATAGTCAGATTTTTCTATAACTGAGTATCTTTCCAGTTTTCTCCAATAATCGTACATATCTTCCACTATCCTAATTATGGCATCTCTTTCCTTGTCTAGGTCGTGGTATTTGTTGATTTTTTCTGATATTTCATCAAGGCTCATCACGGTAAGAATCTTGGTAATATCCCTAATTTCTCTTGCAAGTCCTTCGATGTTGCTTGATCTAAAAAACTTTTCTAAATAGGTATAGATTCTTGTTTGATTTTCCTTGTGAAATTTTACAAAAGAGCAAATGACTTCAAAAAAGCCTTGGCTCTTTAATAGGTCGTCTGTGTCATTAAAAAAGGCCTTTGAAAAATTTATCACGGCCTTGTTGTTTGAGATATTCATTTCTTTTCTCATATTTCTCCAATTCCTTTATTACTTCTTTTCTATTATTTGTACTTTACCTCAATTCTATACAAAAACTAATTGAATTAGTACCATATATATAAAAGTTCCTAGAGAAATTGATAAGAATAGTTTTTTGAATTTGGCATGGAGAATAATTACTGATAAGCTTGCAATTATCTCTGGAAGACCAAATGGGTATTCTAAGATATCAATATTCCTTAGGGCAAAGACCACAAAAAGTGGCATAAGGGCAAAAGGAAGGTATTTGCCGAAATATTTGACTAGGTCAGGTAATTCTTTTTTTGAGAAGAAAAAAAACGGTGTGGACCTAATCAAAAAAGTTGTTATAGCTGATGTCATTACTAAAATTAATACTCTAGTCATTTTTTACCTCGATTCTATCCCTAAGACCATAAAGACTTAGGACTATAAGAAGTAGGGCTGGGATCATAAACTTGCCTGGCTTAAAGATTAGAAGGGATATGATAGAAAGTGCAAGTCCTATCTTAAGTGGCTTGTGGTTTGGTGTGGCAAAATATTGCTCTACCAAAAGTACTAAAAATAGGGCTGTAAGGACAAAGTCCATTCCCATTGTATTAAAGCTTATAAGACCTCCAAGAAGTGCTCCAAGATAGGAAGCTAGGGCCCATACCAAGTAATTTATAATACCAATTGCTAGAAAAAAATCTGATTTATTTACATCTGTTGGTGGCTTGATTGATGTATCAAGGGCGAAGGTCTCGTCAGAAAGAGTCAGGATAAAAAGAAATTTTGACCTAGAATTTTTGTATTCTTTGATGAGGCTTACTCCATAGAACATCATCCTGATATTGACTGATAGGGTAAGAACAATAATTGCAATAATAGATATATCAGTCTTAAGTAGGGGTAGGATTACAAATTGCATGCTGCCAGCATAGATGGTTAGGGACATAAGTGGAGCAAAGATTGGATTTAGACCAGTTTGGCTAACCATAATGCCGTAGGTTACTCCAAGAAATATATAACCAATTATAACGGGTATAGTATAGGGGAGGGCCTTTATAAATGCTTTTTTCATATTGCTTCCTTTCTTTATGGTTTTTAAAGCTTTTTCTTTGTAAGAATTAAGTTTATTTAACTTAACACATACAAGAGCATTAGTAAATTACATATATTTTAACATAAATTTACAAAAAGTAAAGGATGGTTTGATTTTAGGCATTTAACTTGTATAATATAGCAGGTTAAATTAGAAAAACATGGCTTAATTTGATGAATTTGATAGGAGAGATTATGAAAAATTACGATATTATAGTTGTTGGAGCAGGAGCTGCCGGTGCATTTCTGGCCTTCGAGCTTACAAAACTTAACACAAAAAAGGAAGTACTTATTATAGATGGGGGCCGCAAGGTTGAAAACAGGTCTTGCCCAATCACAGATGGCAAGGTTGATCACTGTATAGGCTGCAAACCATGTAACATCATGTACGGTTTTGGGGGAGCTGGCACCTTATCTGACGGCAAATACAATATTACAACCAATTTTGGTGGAGACCTTCACCGTTATGTAGGCGAAAAAAAGGCTATGGATCTTATGGAGTACGTTGATAGTGTCCTAATGGGTTTTGATGGTGGAGATGATCTGGAATTATATAGCACTGATAAAAATGATTTAAAAACTAAGTGCCTACGCTATGACCTCCACCTATTAGACGCCAAAGTTCGTCATTTTGGTACTGATAGAAACAAAGTAATCCTCCAAAAAATGTATGATTATGTGAAAGATAAAGTAGATTTTGAATTTTCCACAATGGTAGAAGATGTAGAATTTGAAAATGGCAAATACATAGTAAAAACTGACAAGGATGAAGAATACTCTTCAGATGACTTAGTCCTAGCGGCAGGTAGGTCTGGTTCTAAGTGGATAGGAGATGTCTGCGATAAGTTTGGTATAAAATCTAAGAGAAACAGGGTTGATATAGGTCTTAGGGTAGAATTACCTGCAGAGGTTTTTAAACACATCACAGATGACGTTTATGAAGCAAAAATAATGTATCAAACCAAACAATACAACGATATAGTTAGGACATTTTGTATGAATCCTTATGGCCACGTGGTTACAGAAAATACCAATGGGATACTAACAGTAAATGGTCATTCCTTTACAGATCCTAAACTCCAATCACCAAACACAAACTTTGCTCTTTTAGTTACAAATAGGTTTACCGAGCCATTTGAAGATTCAAATGAATATGGAGAATCGATAGCAAAATTATCAAACATGCTAGGCGGGGGAGTTTTGATGCAAAGATTTGGAGACCTAGTTAAGGGTCGTCGTTCGTCAGAAAGAAGAATGGCAAAATCATTTACTAAACCAACCATGAATGCAACAGCAGGTGACCTATCACTTGTAATGCCAAAAAGACAATTAGATGACATAATCGAAATGATTTACCAACTTGATAAGATTGCACCAGGTATGGCAAATGACGATACACTTTTATATGGAATTGAAGTTAAATTTTACAATTCAGAAATAGAAGTAGATGAGAAATTTGAGTCAAAACAAAAGGGACTTTACTGTATAGGCGATGGGTCTGGTGCGACTCACTCACTCTCTCAAGCATCAGCTTGTGGTATAGAAGTTGCGAGGGTTTTAGCTTAATGAAATACTTCTACAGTCAAATAAAAAAAGACAATGGCATAGTTTTAAGGGGTGTAATAAACACTCCTGATGACTTTGATGCAAAGAAAAAATATCCTACTGCAATTATCATCCATGGTTTTGGTGGAGATAGGAATGGTACAATAAACTTTAGACTTAACCATGCCAAATATCTGACAGAAAGAGGTTTTGTAGTCTTTAGGTTTGATTTTTCTGGGTCAGGCGAATCTGATGGAGATTTTTACGACATGACAGTAAGCCGTGAAGAAAAAGAACTAGAGATGATCCACGATTTTGCCAAGATGAAATACTTTGTAGACAATGACAAAATTTATTGGATAGGGCACTCACTTGGGGGAGTATTATCAAGTCTAATGGCTTATAAACTTAAGCCAAAGGCCATGGTGCTTTTAGCCCCAGCAAGCGATATGAATAACAAGGATTATCTCAAAGTTATGGCCAAAACTGTCTTCGAAGGTGAGATAAAAAATGCAAAAAAACTTGAAAATAACAAAACCTATGAAGAGATGATAGCAAAAATAGAAGATGCAGATATAGGTGGAGTTAAGATTCACAAAAATTTCCTAATAGATTTTATTAGAAAAGATATTTATGGAAGTGCAAGCAAATACCATGGCAAGGTCCTTATTATAAGGGGGACAAAAGATAGCCTAGTATTTAAAGATTCAAATGAAAAACTTCAAAAAGCCTATGAGGATGCTAGATATGAAGAGATAAAAGGTGCAGACCATTCATTTACAAATGAAGAGCACAGAAAATATCTTTATGAAAGGTCTTATAAGTTCTTAAATGAAAATTAGTTGCCACGAAAGTGGCTTTTCATTTGCAAAAAAAGATGAAAACAATCAAAAATCGGTTATAGTTAAAGTATGGAAAAAATACTAATTACCACTAGTTTCGGTCTTGAAAGTCTGATTAAATTTCAGCTAAGAGATATGGACTATAAAGATTATGAAGTTAGTGATGGGATGATTAGCTTAAAGGGCTCTTTATCTGACATAGCAAAATTAAATATCAACCTGAAGCACGCTGATAGGGTATATCTGGAGCTTGATTCATTCAAGGTTTTAGAATTTGATGATCTCTATGAAAAGGTCAAGAAAATAGATTGGCAAGATCTATTAACAGCAGATAGCAATTTTATCGTAAATGCGAGATCTTATAAGTCAAAACTATTTTCCCTAAGATCTATCCAGTCAATTTCAGAAAAGGCTATAATTGATAAGCTAAAAACTTATTACAATAAATCTTTTTTTGAAAAATCAGACGAAAGGGTAAATATTGAAATAATGATTGATAAAAACATTGCCAAGGTTGTAATAGATACATCTGGTGATGGTCTCCACAAAAGAGGTTATAGGGAAGATTCTGTAAAGGCTCCTCTTAGAGAAAATCTTGCAGCAGCCCTAGTTGACCTATCTTTCTATAATCCTGATAGGTTTTTATTTGATGGATTTTGTGGATCGGGCACAATCCTTATTGAAGCTGCAAGGAAAGCAAGAAATATCGCCCCAGGAATTGATAGGGACTTTGATTTTACGAGCTTTAAATTTATGGATCCTAAAATATATAGTAAAGCCAAGAAAGAAGCTATGGAGAAGATAGACTATTCTAAAAAACTCCATATACTAGGCTCAGATATATCTGGTAGGGCTATTTCCCTTGCCAAGCAAAATGCAATAAATGCTGGTGTTGAGGAAGATATTTCCTTTATAACTAGAGATTTCTCTAAGATTGCCATATCTGATGATTATGGGGTCTTTATATCAAATCCTCCTTATGGAATGAGGCTTGCTGATACTGACCTTAAGGATATATATAGGAAGATAAATGATAAGCTTATGGGACTTGATTCCTGGTCCCTATACTTTATAACAGCAGATGAAAAGTTTGACAGGAACTTTAAGAGAAAATTATCCAAAAAAAGAAAATTATATAATGGTGGCCAAAAGGTAGATTTCTATCAATATTTTGGCAAGAGACCG
>JBHWRC010000049.1:0-7493 GCA_043426375.1 Anaerococcus sp. | reverse complement strand
TCTTTTTGATATATTAGAAATTAAAAAAACAAATGATGATGAATTTACTTATGAATCCAATGTAGATCTTGGTGATATCGAGGATAATCTTATTTACAAAGCCTATAAGGAAGTGAAAAAAATCGCAAAAGATAAGGCGACTGGTATTTATATCAAACTTTCTAAAAATATCCCCCTTGCAGCTGGTCTTGCAGGCGGGTCTACTGATTGTGCAGAGACTATAAGAGGTCTTAACGAGCTTTGGAATCTTAAGCTTTCAAACCAGGACATGATGGCTATCGGGGAGAAGCTTGGAGCAGATATTCCATTTTTCTTTTTGGAAAAATCGGCCAGGGCCCGTGGCATTGGGGAGGTCCTTACGACTTTTGTAAACAAGGCTGGGATTAAAATCCTACTTATAAATGATGGAACAAGTATCTCCTCAGCCCATGTCTACAAAAAAACGAAACTTTTTGGCCATATTGATACAGGTAAAATTGTAGCAGGCCTTGAGGCAGGAGATTTTTCTGTGGTAGAACATTTTGAAAATGTAATGGAAGATGTGGTTCTGAGAGATTTTCCTCACCTTGTCTCTATCAAGGAAAGAATAGTGAAACATGGGGCTGTAAAGGCCCTGGTGTCAGGATCTGGTGCTAGTATATTTGGAATCTTTAAGGATGATTTTAGCCTTGATAGGGCCTATGAAAAACTTAAGGATTCTTATGAATTTGTAAGAAAGGTGGACCTTATAGATGACTAATATTGGTATTTTTGATTCGGGCCTGGGTGGGGTTGCAGTTTTAAATGAGCTTAGCAAAAAAACTAATGCCAATTTTTACTACCTAGGAGACAATCTTAGGGTCCCTTATGGTGATAGGTCCAAGGCTGAGATAACAAGCTTTGCTACTGATATTGTTAGGTTTTTAGAAAAATTTGATATTGATTTTTATATAATTGCCTGCAATACTATTTCTGTAACTTGCAAAGATTATCTAAGAGATAAATTTAATAAGGATTTTATTGCAATTACTGATATGGCCGTGAAGGAAGCCTTAGAGTACGAGGGTAATTTCCTAGCCCTTGCTACAAGGGCAACCATAGATAGTCATTTTTATAAGAATACTATCGAGGGATTGAAGGATGTCAAAGTCTACGAGCAGAAGGCTTACAGACTTGTTAGCCTGATTGAAGAAGGAATCCTTGATGGACCGCATCTTGAGAGGGCGCTTGATGAGTATTTGGCTCTTGCCAATGAGAAAAAAATTCCAAATATTATCCTGGCCTGTACCCATTATCCGATTATAAAAGATGAGATTAGAAAAAGGCTTATTTATAATGCAAATATAATCGACCCGGCAGTATTTCTTGCTAATAGTTTAAAAACTGAGGATAATGATAGGGAAGTAAATATTTTTATGAGTAAGGAAAGTGAGGATACGACAAAACTTATTGATAAGATTATGGATGTAGATTACAAACTTAGCTATATAGGAGATTTGAAGTGATTTATGCAATTATGGATATAGGTTCAAATACTGTCAGGCTATCTGTTTATAAGGAGAGAAACGGGGAAGCGGTGAGTCTTTTTTCTGAAAAAGACCAGGTCAGTTTGAAATCCTATGTCAAAGACGGCAAGCTTACAAATAAAGGAATTAAGAGGCTTTACAACACTCTTAAAAAGTTTAAGGCGCTTGTGGATAACTTTGAAGACATAGACGGGGTCTATCCTTTCGCAACAGCTACAGTGAGGGATGTGGCTAATAGGAAGGAAGTTTTAGACCTGATGAAAGAAGACCTTGATCTTGATATTGAAATTTTATCAGGTGAGGAAGAGGCAAAACTTGCCTTTGTGGGTGCCTCTGTATCTACTGAAGTAAAGGAGGGGGTCCTTTGCGATATAGGAGGAGGCTCAACTGAGGTAGTTATTATCGGTCAGGGTAAGGTTATTAAATCGAATTCCTTATCTATTGGATCTTTATCAGCCTTTAACGACTATGTTGATGGGCTTTTTGTGGATAAGGATTCAAAAAAACTAATTGAAAATAAGGTCCTACAACTTTTTGATGATTCTAGTATCTATGAGGAAGATTTTAAGATTTTATCAGCTGTTGGAGGTTCGGCAAGGGCTGCCCTTAATTTTTATAAGGACTATTACAAGCTCGAAGACGATACCAGAAGCATGGATGTCAAAGAATTTGATTCCATGGTTAAAGACCTTATAAAAAAATCAGATAAGAAGAAAATGCGTATGATCTTAGATATTAAGCCAGATAGAATCCATACACTCCTACCTGGTATGATTATTTTAAATGAAATTAGCAAATTTTTTAATATAGAAACCATAAATGTTAGCCAAACAGGGGTTAGGGAAGGATATGTCTATAGCAAACTTTTAGGAAGGAAATAGACATGAAAAATTTTACACAAAATAGGGAATTATCCTGGCTAGACTTTAATAAAAGAGTGATAGAAGAAGCGAAAGATAGGACAGTTCCTGTACTTGAAAGGCTAAAATTTTTATCGATTTATGATACAAATTTAGAAGAGTTTTTTATGGTGAGGGTAGGGTCTTTGACTGACCTATCCAAACTTAAGAAGCAAGCAATTGACAATAAGTCAAATATGACTCCAACCGAGCAGATAAGAGCTATCTTAGATAAGCTTATTCCTATGTACGAAGAGAAAGATAAAATCTACGAAAATCTCTTGGAAGACTTGACGGAGGTTGGTATAAATATACAAAAAATTTCAGACCTTGATGAAAAAGATTTGTCTTTATGCCAGGCATATTTTGATACAAAAATAGAGCCAATCTTATCTTTTCAAATCATAGACAGGGTCCATCCTCTGCCAAGGCTTGCAAATCTCAGCCTATCAGTTATATATGATTTGGCAAGAAAAAAGAGCAAAAATGATGAAAATGAAGGGATTATAGGGATTATCTATGTGCCAGAAAGGCTCAAAAGATATGTAAGGATATCTGATAAGACCTATGTTCTACTTGAAGATATAATAAAGGTATGCGGGCCAAAAGTCTTTGAGGGCTACAAGGCAAAAAACTCATTTGTGATGAGCCTAACAAGAAATGCAGACATTAGCTTTGATGATGATGACTATGATGTAGAGGAAGACTTTAGGTCCTATATGAAAACTAAGCTTAAAAAAAGAAAGAGACTAGGACCAGTAAGGGTAGAGGTAGACCAAGCCTTATCCCCAGAAGATACGGTATTTTTATGCAATAATTTTGGCATAAGTGAAAAGTCAATCTTTTTATCAAAAACTCCTTTTCAATTAGGCTTTATCTTTGATTTTATAGAATCTTTGCCTGATGAAATAAAGAGTGAAAACACCTACGAAAAATTTAACCCAATGCCAAAGGTAGGCCTAGATAGACATAGGTCAATGATTGACCAAGTGATAGAAAAAGACAGGATTTTATCCTATCCTTATGAGTCTATAGATCCCTTAATTAAGCTATTGGATGAGGCAGCTAATGACCCAAGCGTTGCCTCCATAAAGATTACCCTTTATAGGATTGCCAAGGACTCAAAGATTGCAGAAAGCCTTATAAGAGCAAGTGAAAATGGCAAGGAAGTCATCGTCTTAATGGAGCTTAGGGCGAGATTTGACGAAGATAATAATATTTTTTGGTCATCAAGCTTAGAAGAGGCAGGTTGTAAGATCATCTACGGTTTTGACCACTACAAGTGCCACTCTAAAGTTCTTCTAATCACAAGGCTTGTCGACGGAGAAATTTCCTTTATCACTCAGGTATCAACAGGAAATTATAACGAAAAAACCGCCAAACTTTACACAGATTTTTCCTATTTGACGAGCAATCAAGTAATTGGCCAAGATGCCAAGGACTTGTTTGATAACATCATGATTGGAAATCTAAACGGTCAATACAACAAGCTCATAGTTTCACCTAAATCAATGCAAGAAGGTCTTGAAAAACATATCAGAGAAGAGATTTCTAAAGCCCTAAACGGACAAGAAGGCTATATCAGGCTAAAAATGAACTCAATTTCTGATAGAGGACTAATTGACCTTTTACAAGAAGCATCATGTGCGGGAGTCAAGATTGAAATGATGGTAAGGGGTATTTGCTGCATCCTCCCAGGTGTGGAAGATACAACAGAAAACATTGAAGTCTACCAAATAGTAGGCAGATTTTTAGAGCATCACAGGGTATATCAATTTGGAAAAAATAATCCTAAAGTCTATATTTCTTCTGCAGATTTTATGACTAGAAATATTAGAAATAGGGTAGAAGTAGCTGTTCCAATAGAAGATAGGGACTCTAGGGACTATATCCTAGAATTTTTGGATATGATGTTTTCAGATGATGTAAAATCAAGAAAGCTCGGTCCTGATGGTAAATATTATAAGCCAGATAATATTAATAATATCAACGCCCAAGAAAAGCTGATGGGAAAAGCCATTGATGACTTTAAAAACCTTAATGAGTATAAGGAAAACAAAGTTTCAAATAATCATAAAATTTTATACCCCAATAAAGAGAGAAAAGCCTATGAAAAAAGAGGAATCTTAGACATTCTTAAAAAACTTTTTAAGAAATAGTCAAAATAAAACTAAAATTTATGAAAATCCGATATATTTGTCGGATTTTTTTATTTTATCTCAAAATTATAGACATTTGACCCTGTTAATTTTAGCAAAGTCGTGTTATAATGATAGTAACGAAATGTATTATCAGACTTAAATAGGAAATTGAAATATATTTAATATTTAAGAAAGATTTTACAAACCCTTAGACTTACACGAAAATATTGAAATAAATAGAGGAATAAAAAATGTCAAATAAAGGTATAAGAGAGCTTAAGA
Organism: Anaerococcus sp.; assembly: GCA_043426375.1. GTDB lineage: Bacteria > Bacillota > Clostridia > Tissierellales > Peptoniphilaceae > Anaerococcus. The sequence continues at coordinate 2,666 of JBHWRC010000049.1, read as the reverse complement.
GACGCAAAAGAAGAGAAGCAAAAAGAAGAAGAAAAAAAGTGGCATTAGTAGGTGTGGGACTTGCTTTGACCCTAACAACTGCTAAATTTGCCCTACAAAAAGAGGATAATTACCAAATCAGAAGACCAAGTGAATACAGAATTGCATCAGGTGAACTTTTAGATCAAACAGAAAATGAAGAGAAAGCATCTACATCTGACATCCACGTGGCTACTGAAATTGGCTTTAACGATATAGATATAAAAGACGAACTAAAAATCGAAGACAGCTCCTATCAAAGCGAGCTAATAGAGTATGTAAAGTGCCTACAAACTCAGTATGCCTACCAATTTCCAAATGACTATTCTAAAACTGATAAGTTCATCAAGGAAGGCCAATACTTGGGGTTTTATGGCTGTGAAAATGGCTTTGCAAAGGTTAAAATAGACGATTCATATTATTATGTGAATAAATTTGGCCTAGCAAAGACAGAAAAGGAAGAAGAAATCAAGGTTGTAAATGGACTTGCCTATGTAAGCGAAGCTTATCCACTACCAGCAAATTTTGATCCAGGTGTGGACAGGACTGCTAGGCGTGCCTTTGAAACTATGCGCCAAGATATGGCAAGATTAGGTCTTGACCTAAGGATAGCATCTGATTATAGAGGCTATGAGCTAGAGGGTAAGATGTATGATGCGGGAGAAGTGGATAGTTCACCATCAGGCACAAGCGAGCACCAATTAGGAAATGCCTTTGACTTTTTTACAGAAGGCAGCAAATATAATGACAAATTTGAAGCGACTGCAGAGTATAAATGGCTAGCAGAAAATGCTTATAAATACGGTTTTATTGAAAGGTACCCAAAGGGTAAGGAAAATAAAACAGGCCATAAAGCAGAGGCTTGGCATTTTAGGTTTGTAGGTGTATCAAAGGCTAAGGAAATTTATGACAATAATCTAACTTTAGAAGAGTTTTTGAAGATATCATAGATATCTGAATTAAACAAAACGGGAGGAAAAATGAAAGCAATAGTAACAGATAAAGCACCAGCAGCTGTTGGCGCTTATGCACAAGGTATTCAAACAGAATCATTAATTTTTACATCAGGTCAGCTACCACTAGATCCAGAAACAGGAGAACTTGTATCTGAAATCAAAGCAGCTACAAAAAGAGCCCTAGAAAACGTGAAGGCCATAGTAGAAGCAGGTGGCTCATCAGTAGATAAAATTGTAAAATGTAATGTATTTCTTGACGATGTAAATGACTTTGCAGCCTTCAACGAAGTATACGAAGAATTCTTCGGCGACCACAAACCAGCAAGATCTGCCCTAGAAGTAGCAAATATTCCAAAAGGAGCAGTAATAGAAATCGAAGCTATAGCCTTGTCCTAATTTTCCGCAAGGAAAGTTATGGAAATACTTATGTAGAGGCTAGATTTTTCCTCATTTGTCTTAAAGAAAATGAATGGAAAAATCAGCCGATACTATAGCCTTGTCCTAAGGCGAACGAAGTTCGAGTTATGGAAAGACTTATGCGGAGTTTCGACCTTGTCCTATTTTCGCAAGGAAAATTAAGAAAATACTTATGCGGAGTTTCGAGCTTGTCTTTATTTTCAGAAAGAAAATAAGTAGAAAGCTCAGCCAATACTATAGTCTTAGCTAAAAAACTAGAAAAACAAAAACAGGCTAAGTGTGCTCAAATTTGGGAAAATATTAGCAGACTATATATAGACAATGTGGATAAGTTTTCAAATTTTGGTAAGGCTATTCTGAATTTTAAAAATATTGAAAATAGGATTATAAGAGAATATATATTTGATCTTATAAACAGAATCATTTTACAAGGCTTTTATAAAACAAAGTTTTTTATTTTTAAATAATTAAAATTAACAATTAAAAAATACAAAAGTGACCCAAGTTGGGTCATTTTGCTTTTGTGGGAAAACTGAAATTAAAGTTAAGGTAGGTAAGTATGGATTTTGATTGCGGATTTAGAAAAGAGGATAAGTGGTTTAGGTATAGGGCTGCTGCCATTATAATCGAAGATGATTGCGTTTTGTTTGCGGGAAATGAAGTAGAAGACTATTACTATTCCATAGGTGGTGGAGTCCATTTGGGAGAAAGTTCTGAAGAAGCAGTAAAAAGGGAAGTATTAGAAGAAACTGGAGTCCAATACGAAGTTGATTATTTAGCTATAATCCACGAAAATTTCTTTGCTGGAAGAGCTAGATTAAAAGTTTTAGACTGCCATGAGATTTGCTTTTACTATATGATGAAACCAAAAGGCAATAAAAATCTTAAGAGTCATAGCCATAGCCTTACTATGGACGGCGTAAAAGAGACTATGCACTGGATACCAATCGAAGACCTCGACAAATATAAGGCATATCCGATTTTTATGAAAGAATATCTTAAGTCAGATCATAAGGGAATAGAACATATAATTACAGACGAAAGAGTCTAACTAGTCTCATCTACTATTTGAAACATTATAAGATCTTTTAAAAACAAAGTTGTTTTTGTGTTTGTTTCAATTATGGATTTTATTGGCTATGAAAATGATATAAATGAATATATTTATGTATATAAGGGATATTTTTCCCTATCTCGCCACTTTTGATTTATTATATCCAAATTGATTAAAATTGCGAGCGTTTAAAATCAGTTGAATTTATAAATAACTACAAA
>JBHWRC010000048.1:0-15809 GCA_043426375.1 Anaerococcus sp. | reverse complement strand
ATTTAACAAAAAATTAGGGGTTGTTGCAAATTGTGAATAACTATCGTCCCATCAGCAGAGGGTTCTCTTAGAAAATTTTACCTCTAAAGGCCGGTAGGCCATCTATAGCCTGCCGGCTCATGGAGGCAAAATTTTCTAAGAGGTTCCTCTGGTGATATTGGGACGATTTATTCATTCTGCAACAACCCCTTTGCTTATTTTTTAATTAAAAGGTCTGACCTGATATATCCAGTTTTGCCATTTACAGTAACCCTTGTCCAGCCTTCAGTTTCTCCTAGGTTTAGGATTTCGTCATCTGGGCCTACTTCTGCTACTACAGCTGAATCTTGAGATGGGGCAAGGCGCATATTTACTGTATCTGTTACCCTTATCTCTACACCATCTTCAAGCTCTGCTCTGACCTTTTCGGTAACATCTTCTTCGTTTTCATCTTCATTTTCTATAGCTTCTTCATTGTTTTCATCTAATTTAGCTTCTTCTTCGACGCTTTCTACTGGCTCCTTGCTTTCAGGGTGTCTTACTGATACGTAATTATCGTCCTTGCATCCTGTTAGGACAAAGCATAAAGCTAGGGCTAAAACCGCTGTTATTTTCTTCATTATCTACCTCCAAATAGCTTATCAAGTTCACTTTCATTATAAACATAGTCTGATATTATAATTCCCTTGATATCTGCGCCCGCCTTTTCAAGCTGCTCAATAGATTCTTCTAGGAGATATGATTTTGAGTTTTCTTCTGTAGAAAATATAACTGTCTTATCAGATAGGGCGCAAAATACATTGGCTTCAGCAATACCAATATTTTCTTTGGTATTTATAAATACATAATCATACCTATCCTTGCAGTCTGCGAAAAATTCTCCTATGGAAGATGGCTCTAGATACATATCTTCGTATTCTGAAACTCTTCCTGTCATAAGTAGGTGGAGGTTGTCACTTTCTCTTACAAGCACATCATCAAGCCTATAGTCACCCAGTAGACAGTCTACAAATCCTCTTTTGTTATAAAATCCCTTGATTTCTTCAAGTTCGTCCGATCTAAGATTTGAATCTATAATAAGGATTCTTTCGTTTTCTTCAGACAAATGTTTTGCCATTATGCAAATAGAATCCATCTTTAGGCTTTTATCATCTGTAGCTGTAAAGGCAATTATTGCATCTCCTGCATCCAGATCTCTTGTTAGCTTATCTTCTAGGTTGTAAAAGGCTTGGAGGAGGATTTCTTTATTTTCATCGACTTTTTTTCTTCTAAACATCAAGTGCTCCTCTCTTATATTTTGGAAGTTTACCTAGGATTTCTAATTTGTTTGATTTTTGAGCCTCGTCTAGGTTTTTATCTTCTTCATTTGCTGGCATTTCTTCTAGATTTGTATCTGATTTTTCATTATATTTTTCATCCCCATCTAGATTGGTATCAAAACTTTCATTTTGATCAAGCCTTTCTTTTTCTTCCTTCATGGCACTTTCAATTTCTTCGCTGTCTATCTTTCTAGTAGCAAATACATCATCGCTTATCCTATCAATAGGATCTAGTGGTCTGGTTGACTCTTTTGCCTTTTTTTCTTTAATTTCTTCTTTCTTAGGCTCATTTTTCCTAAGCTCTTTTTCTATATCTGCCTGTGTTTGTTTTTCTGTTGGAGATTCTAGCTTTTCTCTATTTTCTTCTTGTTCTTTGATAGCTTTTTTGTTTTTCTTAACTTGTTTTTTGCTTTTTTCTATCTCTTCTTTCTTGCCTTGGCCAAGATTTTTTTCTAGCTTGTGGTTATGACGGCTTACAGAAATTAGAGATATAACAAGGTAGATTATAAAACCAGCAAGACCAGCATAGCCAGCATATTTTGGTGTATTGTCAATTGCTCTTGAGTTTTGATAAGAGTATTCCATGACATTTGCACCTGAATTGTAGATGTTGTTTAAAACAGTCGCTGAAAGGTCTGCAAACTCATCTGCCAAGTCCTCTGCCCTTTGCTTGTTGCTATCTACTACACTTATATCAATTATCGCCGAAGACTTAATTGGTGTAAGGATAAGCTTGTTTTCAAACTTAGTTACTGGCCAATCTATTTTTAGGTTCTCAAGCGTTCTTTCCTTAATTGCTTTAGAATTAAGGGTTTGCGCATAGTTTTCAGCTAGGTTTTCTTCAGATGAATTCTCTACTGAAGAAGTAATTAGTTTTGCATTCGCCTTATATTCCGAATATCCTGCAAAATTTAGGCCAAAATACACTACCATGGCGACAATTATGCCGGCTATGATAGATGATAGGAAGGCGGCAAATTTTGATTTTCTATTTTCCATTATTTCCTCCAAAATCTCTTGCACCCTCAAGCATTTTCTCTTTTGCTTTTTCTTTACCTATTTGTCTAAGCATTTCCGGGTGCGAATACAGAAAATACTTTATATACAATCTATAAAACCTTGGGAATAGTGCCCTTGCTAGGGCTCCCTTATCATAGAAAAACTTCTCATTATGACCTTCAAACCATGTAGAATCATCATTATATACCCTCGCTATAAGATCAGTATTTGTCCTTACTTTTAGGCCACTTCTTATGGCAGATAGGATAAATATCGAATCCTCTCCAGATCCAAATTCTGTCCCCGCACCGAAATTAGTTGACAAGTAAAGATTTTTGTGGGCTAGGACTTCTCTTCTAAAAACAAAATGAACTGACCCATACCTCAGTGAATTATAAAATTTAAGGTCCTTATTTTCTTTTACCTTGATAATTTCCTTACCATTTTGATATACTATGGTCTTGAAAACGAAAAAATCAACGTCTGGCTGGCTTATAAAGCCATCCTTTACCCTCTGTAAGTATCCTTTCTCAAAAACTTCATCATCATCTGCAAAGATGACTATATCAGCAGTTGAATTTAGGAGGGCTAGGTTTCTTGATTTGCCAAGTCCCTTGGTATCTGTTGTAATCATCCTAATTTTTTTATCACCATCGTAGGTTTCTTCATAAGAATTCCTACCAGCCTGGTTTATGATTAGGGCGTCACATTCTAAGTTAAATTTCTTATAAAAATTTATATCTTCCACATTCATAGCGGAAATTAACACTTCTACTCTCATAATTTTCTAGTTGTTTCAGCTTTCTCCCAGGTAGCCTTTGAATTACCCTTAAGCTCTTTATAAGCACCTAGGATTTGGGCAACCATCATCGCGCAGTAATATCTTGGGAAATAGAATATTTTTGACTTAGCTTTTGTTAATTGGCCAATTATAGCAAGTATATAAAAGGCAAGCTGGCCTATAAAAAATACCCTATAGAAAATCCCTTGATTTAGTAGGGCCATATTTGTGATAAATAAAACTATGTGGAAGAAGCTTTGCAAGTACCTTAAAGTCTTGTGGCTAAAGTTGAAAAAGGAAAAGTATCCATATTCGAAAATATTTAGCCTTCTAAGATTAGTAAAGATATTTGTTAGGATTCTTCTTTGCATCCTTACCTTTCTCTTAAACTCATCGGCTGTTGTTTGTCCTGCCTTTTCAACTGCTATTGCCTTAGGATTATATAAGGCTCTCTTGTGGTTAAGACCGGCATAAAGTGGAAGCTCATAGTCGTGGCTATTTACCAGGTCTATATGCCTATAATCTGTCTTTCTTACAGCATATATAGCCCCATTACCGTTGACAATAGTTTTGATATTTGACTCTATTTTTCTAATCCTTAGCTCAAAATTCCAATAGGTGTTTTCAGCTACAGCTGATGATACATCAAGGTCTTCCTGATAGATTAATGATCCACATACATACTCTATGTCATCTGCTGTGAAATAAGAAACAAGTTCGTCTATGGCGTCAGCCTTAAACATAGAGTTTGCATCAGAAAATACAATAATCTCACCTTTTGCAACATCTACCGCTTCATTTTGGGCATTGGTTTTGCCAAGATGGTTTTTGACTGTATTTACCCTTATATCATAGTCCGGGTTTTCCCTAATAAATCTCTCGCAAATTTCAACAGTCCTATCATTTGAGGCATCATTTGCGATTATAACCTCATAAGACGGATAGGTCGTAGCTATTATATTCTTAAGCTTATCCTCTATCACATTTTCCTCATTGTAGGCTGAGATTATAATAGAAACTAAAGGCTTGTAGCTATAGTCTTGGTCGTTTTCCCTTTTTATAAACTTCTCTAAAATGAGGAGCAGTACAGGAAATCCTATCATTGCATAAAATAAGGCAATTCCTGATAAGTAAAACAAAAATTTCATACTTTCTCTCCTATCTCATTATTATATTATATAATGCCTTGACTTTTCAAGAAAAACAGCATAAATATTGTCTTTTTTGCCAAAAAAACCTATAATATAAAAAAAAGATGAAGTTTTGACTTCAAATAAATAAAAAGAGGAAAAAATGATTATAGAATTAGATATCTTACAAAGTCTAGGGATTGCTATACTTGCCCTGATTTTAGGAAACTTTCTTAAAAACAAAATAGCATTTTTAAGGACATACTTTATACCAAGCCCAGTAATTGGCGGCCTTATTATCTCTATTATAGTTTTACTATTAAAAGAATTTGGCCATTACGAATTTACTTTTGATAAAATTCTCCAAGACTTTTTTATGAACATATTTTTTACGGCAATTGGACTTTCTGCATCCTTTGCCATGCTAAAAAAATCTGGCTCCTTGGGAATAAAACTTGCGCTTGCAATTATAATTCTCCTACCCCTTCAAAATGTAATCGGAGTAGGACTTGCAAAGTTACTTGGAATCAATCCCCTACACGGTATAGCTATGGGCTCTACATCTATGACAGGAGGGATTGGATCTGCTGTAAGCTTTGGAAAAATTATGGAGGATTTGGGAGCTAGTAATAATATCAGTATCGGTGTAGCCTCTGCTACATTTGGACTTCTAGCAGGCTCTCTTGTGGGTGGACCTGTTGCAAGAAGGCTTATATCAAAAAACAATCTAAAAACAAGCGGCCATTTATCAACATCTTCCCTTGATAAGATAAGGTCGATTACAAATCAAAAATCACTTACGCAAGCAATTATAATCATAGGTCTTGCTGCATTTTTAGGAACTTTTATAAATAAAATCCTAGAAAAAACAGGCCTTAATTTCCCATACTATGTGGGCTGCCAATTTGGAGGCCTTGTTGTTAGGAATATCTACGATTATATAAAAAAGCCACTTGATATGGAAAATATTGATATAGTAGGAAATATTTCCCTCAGCCTATTTTTATCACTGGCTTTGATTAACTTAAATATTTCAGCAATTTTAGGTCTTGCAGGCCCAATGTTAATAATCATGCTCGCCCAAGCAGTATTTATTGCAATCTATACAAGCCTTGTTAGCTTCAACATCCTAGGTCGAAACTTCGATGCCGCTGTTATGGTTGCAGGTCATTGCGGTGTCGGCCTTGGTCAAACACCAAATGCAATGGCAAATATGGAAGCTATCATAGAAGAAAAAGGTCCTGCTGATGTGGCTATGTTTATCTTCCCAATAGTCCTAGCCATAGCTGTCAACCTCACAAATCCTATAGTAATAACATTTTTTATAAACAACTTTTCATAAAAAACCGGCTCAATGCAAATTCCTTTGCGAGCCGGTTTTAAATTCGTATTTTTTGTAAATAAAAGCCTATTAGGCTTTGAAATCAGTTTAGTTTTCAGGAAGCTTTACTGGTATACCTTTAACATATAGGTCAATCATTTCATCTAGCTTATCATAAACTTTTTCATCCCTAATATCAAAGTCAGATTCTAAACTTAGGTCCATTGTCATCATCCTAAGCATATTTACTTGGCTAATCCCATGCTCTAAGCCTTTCTTTTCGGTAACTTTCGCATCCTTTTCGTATGCTTCTGTGAGGTCATCAAAACTTTTGTCTTCTAGCTTTTTATCACTAGTTTTTTCCATAGATGCTAGGATTTTTTCAAAAATTTCCCTATAGGATATAGAGGAAGTCGCAACAGCGTAGGTCCTCTTATCGTTTTCTAGCTCAAGGGCATAAATTGCTGCCTCAGAAAGGGCTTCTGCTGATATAATTGGAAGTTTTCCATTTGTTACAGGTATATTTTTGTTTGCTCTTACAATGTCTACTAGGGCTTCGATTATAGACTTATTAGCTTTTCCAATAATTAGCCCAGACCTTAGGACTGATACATTCATAAGTGGTTCTGCCTCATAAAAAGCAATTGCTTCTTGCATAAATCTTGTCCTTATATAAGGCTCTTTGTGGAAGTTATTTTTCCTAAGTTCTTCGTTTTTTTCTGCAAATTCCATCTTGTAGTCACCTAGGACTAGGAAGTTTCTAATCCCAGCTTTTTTTGCAAGTCTTGCCACTCTTCCTGTTGGCAAGACATTTCTCTCATAGAAAAATTTGCCAGCTGGCTTTCTTGGCACAGTGAGATCATCTACCCCACCTGCATAAATAAAGCTGTCACAACCTTCCATTAGCTTTATTGCATCACTATCTGCAAGGGCGAAGAAGTCTTCTAGTAGAAATTCGAGGTTTTCTACATTTTCTAGGTCACTTGGCCTTATTAGGTCAACCGCCCTTACACCATAGCCTTTTTCTAGGGCATATTTTATTGTTGTCTTGGCAAATAAATTTGCTCCTCCAAGTATAAAAATTTTCCTTATATTATTCATAGCCTTCCTAAAATTTTATCTTATAATAATCTTCTACTGCCGAGTGTTGGACTCCGTATTTCACTTCTTCTTTGCTATCTTCGCCCTTTATTATTTCTATAAGTCTTAGGGCAAGATAATTTGTAAGAGCTGCCCCTCTTGATGTTGTAATATTACCATCAGTAACAACAAGCTCATCCTCGATATATTCTCCAACATTATTAAGTTCTTCTTTTATTGTAGGAAAAGAAGTTGCTTTTTTATCCTCAAGAACCCCTGCCTTATCAAGGACTATTGGGCCTGCACATATAGCAGCTATGAGTTTTCCTTTTTTGTTGAAGTCTTTAACTATTTCTATTACCTTTTCATTATCTCTAAGACTTTCCGCACCTTCAGTACCTCCTGGTATATAGACTCCGTCATAGTCATTTGGGTCTATATCTTCGAGCCTATAATCTGCCTGGTATTTTATACCGTGGCTTGTCCTAAGGTTGATATCTCCTGTTGTAGATACCATATCTATTTTAATATCTGCTCGTCTTAGATAATCAACAACTGTAAGTAATTCTATTGTTTCATTGCCGTCTGCAAGTAATTCCAGTATTCTCATAAAAACCTTCTTTCCTAAAGTTCCTCTCTTATTATTATATACAATTTAGAACAAAAAAGCTATGACCTTATCGCCATAGCTTAATTTATTATTCTTTTATGAATTTAGTAGAATTTTTGCTTGATTTTTTCTACAATATTTTCTGTATTAAAGCCAAGTTCTTTTGCCACATCACCGCCTGGGCCTGATATACCAAAACGGTCAATTGCTATATTTAATCCATCAAGACCTGTAAATTCTGCCCAACCGAAACTAGATCCCATCTCTATTGAAACCCTATTTCTAACATCAGATGGTAGGATTTCTTCTTTATATGCTGCATCTTGGGCCCTGAATAGTTCCATAGATGGCATAGATACAACTCTTACTTTCTTGCCTTCTTCTTCAAGTGCCTTTGCGCTATCTATGGCAAGATTGACTTCAGATCCTGTTGCAATCATAATTAGCTCAGGATTTTCAGAATCTTTTATGATGTAAGCTCCCCTATCAAGTGATTCTAATTCTTCAGTTTCCTTTAGATTTGGAACATTTTGACGGGTAAGAGCTATTACTACTGGCTTATCCTTACTTTCTAGGGCAATCTTCCAGGCAAGTCTTGCTTCATTAGCATCTGCCGGTCTTAGGACTAAGGTATTTGGTATAGCCCTTAGCATGGCAAGTTGATCTATTGGTTCGTGGGTTGGTCCATCTTCCCCCACTGCCACAGAATCGTGGGTCATTGCATAAGTGAGAGGCAAATGTGATAGGGCTGATAGTCTAACAGCAGCCTTTAAGTAATCGGTAAAGACAAAGAAGGTTGACACATGGTGGAAGGTTCCTCCATGGGCTATAATTCCGTTTCCTATAGCAGCCATTGCGAATTCACGAACACCATACCAGACGTTTCTGCCTTCTGGAGATTCTTTGCCAAAGGCTTTTTCGTCCACAATATTTGTCTTATTTGATGAAAATAAGTCGGCAGACCCACCCCAAATATTTCTAGAAACTTTGGCCAAATCTTGAAGGATTTCTCCACCTGAAGCACGGGTAGCAAGAGCCTTGTCTTCATGTGAATACTTTTTGACTTGGTCCATAAAGTTTTCAGGAAGTTCTCTATTGATTCCTGCCATAAGTTCCTTATAATCTTCTGGATATTTTTCTTCATATTCTTTTAGGAGCGCGTCCCATTCTTCGTTGGCTTTTTGTCCACGAGCCATGATTCCGTCTTTGAATGTTTGGTAGATATCATCTGAAATTACAAAATCTTCAGCATCCCACTCATAGAATTTCTTCACAGCTTCAAAATCTTCTGCCCCTATTGGTGCTCCGTGAACCTTGTTTGTACCTTGGTTTTTAGAACCAATACCAATGATTGTTTTAATTTCAATTAAAGTTGGCTTCTTATTTGTCTTTGCTTTTTCTATAGCTTCAAAGATTTTGTCTAAATCTTCACCATCTTCTACTCTTTCATAAGCCCAATTTTGAGCAAGAACCCTTTCTTTTACAGATTCAGAAAAAGATGTAGAAAGATCACCATCTAGGCAAATATCATTTGAGTCATAGAGGATAATTAACTTATCAAGGTTGACATGACCTGCAAAACTCATTGCTTCATAAGATACACCCTCCATAAGGTCACCATCACCACAAAGAGCATAGGTGTAATGGTCGATAATTTTTATATCGTCCTTGTTATAAAGGCCAGCAAGGTGCTTTTCACAAGCCGCAAGACCAACAGCTTGGGCAATACCCTGGCCAAGAGGACCTGTTGTAACTTCAACGCCCGGAGTCATACCCACTTCAGGGTGACCTGGTGTAATAGATCCTATTTGCCTAAAATCTTTTAGATCATCTATTGAAATATCGTAACCTGATAGATGAAGTAGGGAATAAAGCATAGCAGAACCATGACCTGCAGATAATACAAACCTATCCCTATCAAAAAATGTAGGATTTTTAGGATTTGCCTTCAAAACCTTATTAAATAAAGCATAAGCCATAGGACTAGCCCCCATAGGAAGGCCTGGGTGACCAGAATTTGCCTTCTCAATCTGGGCAATAGATAAGGTTCTAATGGCATTAACAGCCTTAAAATCGTCTTTGTTAAACATAAATACTCCTTTAATTATTAATTTAAAAAGAAAAAGATAGTAAATTTCAAGGATATTATACTCTTATGAAAAGCTTATTCCAAACTTGTTTAGACTGTGAATTTTCTAATCTAAGCTCATTAAAAGATCGACTAGTTTTTAAAACCAAACAAACCCCAACCACATCAGCAATGTTTGGCAAGGCAAAACGAGCACTTGCAACTGTGGAACATCGAAACTATTTCTTCTATATATCGGGATATGATTTCTAATAGAGAGCCTTGTTAAAAAATCTGATTTGTTTGAGGCTTTAGCCGAGTTATCAGATTTTAGAGGCTCAAATATTAGAAATCTGTTAGTAAATACAAAAACTCATACGAAGTAATTCTCTCTACAAAAAATGCTTTCCGCGAGGAAAGCATCTTGTTTCGCACTCCGCAAGAGCCGCTTGTGGGGTGTAGCCGAGCGGGGTTAAGGGGAGGCGGGTGAGGGACCATGCGGAAGGTCCCTTGGGCCTCCCCTTAATACGGAGATTCAACCGTTTATGAAATAATTCTACAAAAGATAAAATAACTTATCTAGGATAAAACAAAAAAACTCCCAAGTTATAAAATAACACTAAGGAGTTTTCTCTACTTTGCATTGCAAAATAGCATCTAACCAATATAAGTGCTACGGAAGGTAATCTTTTTACAATCAATGCTCCTTCCCTCGACTAGGCTCGGGATAAAATTCGTCGCATCGGTCCTCCCCGAGCCGGACGGGCTGACTCAAAAATTACATAAGGTTTTTCATCAATTCCTACTTCGGTGTTACACACCTTGTGGAATTGTGAAAATCGTAAAAATTTTACTCATAAAATTTTTACTACCATCACACCTTTTTTATTACAGAAGACTTCAAATAAAGACTTCCTGCCCCTTCAACCCTCGAATCAATATCATGATCGTTTACTGGGTTTTCTAGGATTTTGATATTAGTAACCTTTGCTCCCTGCTTAAGGACAGTGCTTCCTACTTTTAAATCTTTTATAATAGTCGCATTATCCCCGTCTTCTAGGACATTTCCTACAGCATCTCTAGTTATTTTTTTAGTTTCTTCTACTACTTTTTCTTCCTCATCGGACCATTCGTGAAAGCATATTGGACAAACATAGATATGTCCATCTTCATAGGTATAGTCTTCGCCACAAGCTGGGCATTTAGGTAAGTTTGCCATTTTTACCTACTTTCTTAATTCTTTTACTAGATTTGAAACAAATTTGAAATTTGGATCTTTGGAATCAACTGCCAGGTCAAATAAAACAAGTTCAGTATTCACCAAAACAGCTCCCATATCTCTTAGGGACTTCCTTGCAATTTTCTTAAGCTCGTCTGTAAATGATGAAATTGCATCATCTACATAAAATACATCAAGACCCATATCTAGTAGGGCTCTTATAGTTTGGTAAATGCATACATGGCCTTCTGCCCCAGTTACAAAGACCTTTTCGATTTTGTTTTCCTTGATATAATCATACACTTCTGGTGTAAGGGCATTGAAGCTTGTCTTTGGAAATATCTTTTCATCATCAATCTCAGCTAGGATTTTTTCATCAGATCTGCCCAGGCCCTTTGGATATTGCTCAGTTGCAAGCACATGCATGCCGTACTCTTTAAAGGCCTTGATAAGGCCAACAGTGTTTTCTACTGTCCTTTCACCCTTATCCATGGTTACCATTAGTTTTGGCTGGATATCAACTACTAATAGTAGGCTCTTATCCTTATTAGTGTAGCTTCCTTCTGCTCCTAGTGAATTTGTAAAAAATCTCTTATCTATTTTTCTTTCCATAAATCCCCCTGTCTGTAATTTCCATCTTTCATCAACTTATCAATGCTAGTTAAAATCCTAGCCTTATTTTTAGACCAAATAGGATAGGCGATTTTATCACCAATACCATCCCCTGTTAGCCTATTTATCACAATGTCTGACCTTAAGTTTCTTAGAATGTCTACTACAATTTCTACATAATCTTCCATTTCCATCCCATATTCTAGGTCATTTTCTTGATAAAAATCAAATAGACTGCTTACTTTTTCGATATAAAGGTTGTGAATTTTAATTCCCCAAGGCCTTATGCTATTAATATAGGCTATATCATTCATAAAGTCCACCCTATCTTCAAAAGGCAGGCCTAAAATCATGTGTACTAGTGTATTTATACCCCTTTGGTGGAGTTTTCTAATCCCTTGGTCAAAAATTTTGTGAGAATAACCCCTATTTATAAGTTCAATAGTTTTTTCATTCACACTTTGCATACCAAGCTCAACAATTAGAAAATATTTCTCCTTTATTTCTAATAAGAGGTCAAGGACTTCATCAGTCAGGCAGTCGGCCCTAGTTGCAATGGCTATGCCCATTATCTCATCATTTGTGAGAGCCTCATAGTATATTTTTCTAAGTTTGTCAATATCCCCATAAGTGTTGGTGAAGTTTTGAAAATAAGCCATGTAGGCTGTGGGCATATTATTTTTTCTAAGTCGAGATTTTTGGTATTTTATTTGCTCGTCTATTGTTTTTCTCCCGTAAGTCCATTCTCCAGATCCTGATTCCGAACAAAATATACAGCCTTCATAAGATATTGTCCCGTCTCTGTTTGGGCAGGTAAAGCCGCCATCAAGGGGCAGTTTTATTATTTTTTTCTTAAATTTTTCTTTCATATAGGAGTCAAAGTCCCTATAGCGTTTTTTGTTTATTTCCATAGTCTAAGTATACCCCACTAGCTTATATTAATATGCAAAAAGGCCCCAGTTTTCTGGGACCCTTAAAGATATATTTTTACGCCTTAGTGGCATCGTGAATCTTTTTTATTACTTGCACAGGCTGCACAGTCAGCACAGCCACCCTTGCCTGAATTTTTGATGTGTCTATAGATAATGAAAGAGCAAAGGGCAAGTATTGCTATTAGTAATATCCATGAAGGTAAATTCATTGGTATTCCTCTCTTTATTTAGGCTAAACATTCTTTGTAGCTTGAAACTTTTTCTGAATATGGCTTTCTCACCAACATGTAGATGAAAAATACAAGGGCAAGTAAAGCTGCTATTGTACCAATACCAAATATTCCATAGATAAAGAAGTTGGCTAGTTGGTAGAAAATTAGGCTAACTATATAAGCAAAGCCCATTTGATAAGCAATTGTAAGTGCTGTCCACCTATTATCATCCATTTCTGTTTTGATAGCACCAACTGCTGCAAAACATGGCATGCATAGCATATTAAATAATAGGAAAGAGTATCCAGCTATTGGGCTTGCTAGCGCAGCATTAAAGGCTGTAAGAAGGACCTGACTTTCTTCAGTTAACTCTCCCCCTAGGCCTAGGACTATACCCATAGTTGCAACTAAATTCTCTTTAGCTACAAAACCTGTAATAGTAGCGGCTGTTGCTTGCCATGTACCAAATCCTAATGGTCTAAAGATATGAGCAATCACAGATCCAAGTCTTGCAAGAATTGAATTATCGTTAGCTTCCCCTACTAATCTTAGGCCAAAGTCAAAGTTAAGTAAGAACCAAATAACAATGGTTGACACTAATATAATGCTTCCAGCCTTCTTCACGTATGATTTAGATTTATTATAGACATCTGTTAGGATTGATTTAGGTCTTGGAGCATGGTATGGAGGTAGCTCCATGATAAATGGTGATGGACTATCCTTAAGCTCTTTAAACTTCTTAAGTATAAGGCCCGAAACTATTATCGACAAAATTCCTATCACATAGAATGAAAATGTTACAAGCACCCTGTGAGATGGAAAAAAAGCTCCAACAATTAGGGCTATTACCGGTAACTTTGCAGAACATGGCATGAAGGAAGTTGTCATAATTGTAATCTTCCTATCTCTCTCATTTTCTATAGTTCTCGAAGCTTGGATGCCAGGTACTGCACAACCTGTGGCAACCATAGCTGGTATGAAAGATTTTCCTGAAAGACCAAATTTCCTGAAAAGCCTATCCATAATAAAGGCAATCCTTGACATATAGCCAACATCTTCAAGTATTGAAAGTAGGGCAAATAGTACCATCATTTGTGGTAAAAACCCTAAAACAGCACCCACACCTGCTAAAATACCGTCAGTAACAAGGTTTGCTAGGACTGGATTAATTTCGAATTTTTCCATAAGATCGGCAGTAGCTGGTATCAGACTTTCGTCAAAAAAACTATTGACAGCTTCTGTAGCCAATGTTCCTGGCGAATACTTAAATACTGCTAGGAAAAATACCATAAACATTACAAGGGCAAAGATTGGAAGACCCCAAAGTTTTGAAGTAACAATCCTATCAACCCTATCAGTCATAGTGACCTTATTAGGAGCTGCGACTAAAATCTCTTCAGCAATTTCTTCAAGCTTATCATACCTAGATCCAATTATAATCGCACTTGTCTCATCATCGTATTTTCTTCTAAGATTTTCTCTAATATCTTCAATTTCATCAAGCTTTGTCTTTTCAATATTTAAATACTCAAGACTAAGCTCGTCTTCTTCTAAAGTCTTAATTGCATAGTACCTATCAAGTCCCAATCTTGGGCTAGGTCCCAATATTTTTTCAACTCTTCTTATAGCTTCTTCGATATCATCGTCAAAAGCAAGAGTATTTGGAATCTTATCCAGATTTTTTTCATCCAAAATAGCTTCAATCAGTCCCTCAAGCCCTTCTTCCTTAGATGCAACAGTTTCAATTACCTTTGCATTTAGGATTTTTTCTAGGCTCTTAATCTTGATATCATCACCTTTTTCCCTTACTATATCCATCATGTTTAGGGAAATAATAATAGGAATACCAAGCTCTTGAAGCTGGCTTGTAAGATATAAATTCCTTATGAGATTTGAACCATCGACCAAATTTATAATCAAATCTGGTTTTTCATCTATTAGGTATTTTCTTGAAACAATCTCTTCCATAGTGTAAGGAGAAAGTGAATAAACCCCCGGCAAATCTTGGATAACTATATCTTTATGGCCCTTCAAAAGACCTTCTTTTTTATCTACAGTAACTCCTGGCCAGTTGCCGACTCTTTGGTCAGAGCCTGTTAGTGCATTGAAAAGTGTCGTTTTTCCTGAATTCGGATTGCCTGCTAGGGCTATTTTATATGTCATATAGCCTCCACTAAGATGTTTTTCGCATCATCTTTTCTAATTGTAAGCTCATAGCCCCTCAAATTTATTTGTATAGGATCACCTAAAGGAGCGAACTTTCTTATGTAAATCTCTGTATTTTTTGTAATCCCCATATCCATAATCCTTCTTTTGATAGGACCAGTACCGAGGACTTTTTGCACTCTTACGTGACTTGCCACAGGTGCATCTGATAAATATGTCATAAAACCTCTCGATCTAAAATAAATATAAAGACCAAAACTAAGAGTCTTCATATAAAATTATATAGTATCTATAATACAAAAAGTCATTTTCTTGTATCTCTAATATAACACATTCGATAATAATTATCAATACTATTCAATAATAATAATCGTTATATTTTAGCAAAGTGATTTTATATGTTAAGGGAAAGCGATATATCCTATAACCATTCTAGTCTTTTAGCTAATATTTGATATAATATAATCAAGAATATTAATTTAGATTAAAAAGGAAGGTAATATGTATTTTTTTGTAAATGACTATAACTCTATAGCTTATCCAGAAATCCTTGACGCCCTAAAAGCTTCAATAGACGAAAGAAATACTGGCTATGGTGAAGATATCCATAGTGACAATGCTAGAAAACTAATAAAAAAAACCCTAGGAGATGAAAATGTAGATATCTATTTCCTACCAGGTGGTACAGGAGCAAATATAGTGGGAGCTGCTTGTGCTATGCGCCAGCAAGATTCTATAATTTCTGCAAAATCTGGCCACATAGAAGGTCACGAAGCAGGATCTATAGAAGCAACCGGTCTTAAAATAGAAACCATAGATACAGAAGATGGCAAATTATCAAAAGATGCTATCAAAAACTTCCACGAAAAATTTGGGGCCGAATACCTAACAGTACCAAAAAAAGTTTATATCTCAAATACAACTGAACTGGGTACTGTCTATAAGAAAAAGGAATTAGAAGAAATCTACGCTTATTGCAAGGAAAAGGGCCTCTACTTTTTCATAGATGGGGCTAGGATGGCAGCGGCTCTAGCATCTGACAAATGTGACTACACTATAAAAGACCTCACAAAACTTTGCGATATCTTCTATCTGGGAGGTACAAAGGCAGGTCTCTTGTTCGGAGAAGCTCTAGTAGTTGTAAATGAGACCCTCAAAAAAGATATGAAAAACCTAATCAAACAAAAGGGAACCATGCTTGCCAAAGGATTCATATCAGGAATAATGTGGGAGACAGTATTTAAGGAAGAAGATACCTATCTAAAAGGCTCAAAACACGCCTATGAGATGGCAAAAATCTTAGCAGAAGGCCTTAGTGAAAAAGGCTACAAGCATGCTTACCCATTTGAATCCAACCAAATTTTTGTAAAACTTGATGAAA
>JBHWRC010000047.1:0-17560 GCA_043426375.1 Anaerococcus sp. | reverse complement strand
TATGGATAGCTTTAGGGCCTCTCTGATAGGTTT
The DNA here is from genome assembly GCA_043426375.1 of Anaerococcus sp. GTDB lineage: Bacteria > Bacillota > Clostridia > Tissierellales > Peptoniphilaceae > Anaerococcus. Next base: position 17,527 of record JBHWRC010000047.1, on the reverse strand, counting down.
TACACCCATATAATAGCCGTAGACGTTGTTTGGCCAAGGCTTATCATCTTCATCTAGCATAAATGGTACGTCATCAACACCTGTTGCTAGGTTAAATCCATTATCTAGTGCTGGTGTGTAGGTTGCCAGAGGTTTCATTGATGAACCTGGTTGGCGAGGTACAGCTGAGGCCCTGTCTAAGATTCTAAGACCTTTTTGGTCACGGCCTCCCATGATAGCTTTGATATGGCCTGTTTTGTGGTCGATTATTACTGATGATGATTGAGGCTGTATCACACCTTCTAGGTCCATTTCATAATAGTCTTTGTTAATTGAAAATGTATTATCTTCGTAAGACTTAAAAATTTCAACGTTTTTGTCTAGAAAACTTTTTGCGATCACTATATTTTTTTCATCGTCTAGGTATATATTTTTATTTGAAGTTAGGTCAATAAAGCCTGTCCTATGGGTTCTTAGGTTTCTATTTTCTTCATCAAGCGAATAATAGTTTCTAAACACAAGCTTGGTTTGATCAAGGTAGGCTTTGGCTGTTGTAAGAACCAGGTTGCCAGCCTCATCAAAGTGGGCATCTTCACTAGAAAGTCTAATGTCATTGTTTTCATTTAAGAAATTGCCTCTTGCAAAATATAAAAGCTTACCGTCTGAATTTATGATATTTCCCCAATTATCGTATTTCATATCAAGTAGGGGAGGAGTATTCCAGCCAGATGTATCACCCATTAGGTAGGATGAGAAGTTTGCATATATATCTTCTAGAGTTTTTTGCATTTGGCTATCAAGGGTTGTTGTAATTTTAAGTCCCCCATAGTAAAGCCTATCCCAGGCTTGATTTTCGCTCATGTCTTGAGTTTCCATCAGTTTTGCAACTACTTGTTTTTCAAGAAGTGAGTTAAAGTAGGATGCAATTTCTGTATTGGCACGTTCTGCAGGCTCTATAGATTTTGCGATATCAAAGCTTTTTGCTTCATTCATCTCTTTTTCGCTGATATAGCCGAGCTCATACATCTTATCTAATACATACTGTTCACGCTTAAGTGGAGCCTCATTGAAGACTGCCGAATATTTTGTGCCTTCGATGCTAAACTCTCCCAAAACCTTCTCATCAGTTAATTCGCTTGTTTTGATTGACTTATAAAGTGAGTATTCTGATGGAGATTGGACAATACCAGCAAGGGCAGCACATTGGGCAAGATTTAGGTCTTTTACATCTTTATTAAAGTAAGTATTTGCCGCAGCCTGAACCCCATAGGAGTTTTGCCCCATAAAGACCCTATTTAGGTAGGCACCTAATATTTCTTCTTTTGAAAGATGATCTTCAATTTCAAGAGCTAGGTAAATTTCTTTGATTTTTCTTTGGTAGGTTTGATCATTTGTTAGGTAGGTATTTCTTGCAAGCTGTTGGGTAATAGTCGAACCACCTCTTACAATGCCTCCTTCCTTAATATTTTCTAGCATAGAACCTATGATAGATATAACATCAATACCATTATGATCTAGAAATCTTTCATCTTCTACAGCTATGAAAGCATTTTTAAGGTTTTCAGGTATTTCATCATAGGAAACTATTTCTCTATATTGACTCGTGGCGATAGCATCAACTTCATTGCCATCTTCGTCCACTACAATTGAGTTTTGACTCATTTCGTATTTTATTGCATCTGCATCTATTTCTGGTGCAGTTTTCATAACTTCGAGGATTGCTCCTCCAGTTAAGCCTGCAAACACTATCATTATTGACCCTAAAAATAAGATTACTATAAATAGGGTTTTCAAAATAATAGCGGTTATTTTTTTAGTCATGTATCCTCCGTTTAGTTTAAAAATTATATTTACTACTATTTTATCATTTTTTGCGGGGAACTTCCATCCTTTATTAAAGTTTGGATAAAAGTATAATATAATAGGAAAGGAATTATATGCAGGAAGTAATACAAGTCAACGTCCTTAGTAAGGATGATGATGAAGAAATTAAAATTTATGAATTAGAATCTTTGATAAATACCGCAGGTGGCAAGTCAGTTGCCTTTGTAAGCCAGGTAGTAACTAAGGTCAATCCAAGGTTTTATATTGGTAAGGGTAAGCTTGAAGAAATAAGGGACCTGGCGGAAAAACTTGAAGTTAAGACAATAATATTTGATGTGGAACTATCGGCCAGTCAGCTTTATAATCTTGAGGAAGAACTGAAACTTAAGGTTGTTGACTGGACATCTTTAATTTTAGATATTTTTGCCCAAAGGGCCCACACAAAGGAATCAAGACTTAAGATAAAACTCGCCCAGCTTAGGTATCAATTACCAAGGATAAATAAGTGGTTTGCTTACCTATCCCGTCAGGCAGGGGGAATTGGTACCAGAGGTCCAGGGGAGACAATGCTTGAGACCGATAGGAGGGCAATTGAAAGGGATATAAGATCTTTGGAAAAAGCCCTTAAGGATATAGAAAAAACCAAGCGAATAAATCGTAAATCAAGAGATAATATCTATAATATTTCCCTAGTTGGCTATACGAATGCTGGTAAATCAACGATTTTAAATGGGATGATGAAGCTATTTGGCTCAGAAAAATATGTTTATTCTGACGACCTTTTATTTGCAACCCTTGATACATCTACCAGGCGCCTTGATTTTTCAAATACTAAGGTAACCCTTACAGACACAGTTGGTTTTATCGATAACTTATCTAAGGAGCTTAATGACTCCTTTCTTACAACGCTCGAAGAAATAAAGTTTTCCGATATGCTTTTAGTTGTAATTGACGCCTCAAACAATATTGATGGGCAAATAGCAACTATAGATAAGTCTCTTGATGAAATTGATATTGGAGATAAGGAAATAATCTATGTCTTTAATAAGATGGATAAGATAAGTGACCCTACTGTCCCTAGCCTATATAAGAGAGAATATGAGAGGATATTTATATCAGCTAGGGATGATTATGATTTAGTAAGGCTTAAAGATGAGATGGTCAAGGTCATCAAGGAAGATTATAGGCATGTAAAAATGCACATCCCTTTTGCCAAAGGAGCTGTTCTTGATTACTTTATGACAAATTATGATATCTTAAAAACTGACTATGATAATGAGGGTACTCTTATTGAGCTTGAAATAAATAGGGGAGATTATAACAAGTATGAATCCTACATCATTTAATGATTATAAAACCATAAAAGGAACTTTAAAATCTGAGTTTGAAGTTGATAAATCAATCTTTATAACTACAGCCAAACATGTAGAAACAGAGGCTGAGGCCTTAGATTTTATAGAAGAAATTCGTGAAAAATATAAGGATGCAACCCACAACTGCACAGCCTATATCATAAACAAAACCCCTGTCATAAAAAGATATAACGACGACGGCGAACCTCAAGGCTCTGCAGGCCTACCTATGCTTTCGGTTTTAGAAAAAGAAGAAGTTACAAATGTCGCAGTGGTTGTAACAAGATTTTTTGGAGGCAAGCTTCTAGGTAAGGGCGGCTTAATTCGTGCCTATACCAAGGGAGTAGCTGATACAGTTGGTCCAAATGTCCTTTACAAGAGGGATTATTTTAGGGTAGAATTAATTTTGTCATATACAATTTTAGGTCAAATTGAAAATTACCTGAATGAAGAAAAACTCCAAGTAATTGACAAGGCCTATACAGATGAAGTAAGATTTGAAATCTATGTTAGAAAAGATAAATATCCTAAATTTGAGGAAGATCTTATAAACATGACAAGTGCAAATATAAAAATAAACAAAATAGAAGAGCTAATGCTCTATGAAACAAGGAGAGACTAATGTCAGGACATAATAAGTGGAGTACTATAAAAAATAAAAAAGGTAAGGAAGACGCTAAAAGAGGCAAGATTTTTACAAAACATGCTAGAAATATCACTGTAGCAGCCAGAGAAGGTGGGCTTGACCCAGACTACAACGCAAGCCTTAAGACTGCAATTGAGATGGCAAAGGCTGATAACATGCCGAATGATAATATAGAAAGAGCCATCAAAAAAGCAAGCGGTGAAGCTGGCGGAGACAACTTCGAAAGAGTAATTTACGAAGGATATGGTCCAGGCGGTGTTGCATTTATAGTAGATTGCCTAACAGATAATAAAAATAGGACAGCTCCAGATGTAAGACATATCTTTGATAAGTTTGGGGGAAATCTTGGTACAGACGGTTCAGTGATGTTCCTATTTGAGAAAAAGGGAGAAATAATTGTAAATGGCAAAGGCAAAGACATTGATGACTTTATGATGGACTGTCTTGAAGCTGGAGCAAGCGATATAAAAGATTTGGGGGAAGGATATTTTGAAGCGCTTACAGAAGTAAATGACTTTAATAGTTCCCTAGATAATCTAAGAAATATGGGCTACACAATTGAAAGAGCAAACATATCTTATGTAGCAAACGAAATTGAAGTAGATTCTGATCATCACGAAAACTTATTTAAGCTAATAGATGCTCTTGAAGATAATGACGATGTTCAAGAGGTTTATAACAACTGGGATATGCCAAACGAGGAATAATATGGAATTTAATATAGATAGGGTAGCCTTTTCTATCTTTGGTCTTGATGTATACTGGTATGGGATAATAATTGTAACGGGGATTTTTATCTCAGCCTTATTCGCAAGATCTGAATTTAAAAGAAGAGGATTTTCACCTGATATAGTTGATGACATACTATTTTCAATCCTACCTATTGGAATAATCGGAGCGAGGATTTGGTATGTGATATTTGAATGGGAATACTATGGTGCCCATCCAAAAGAAATCATAGACATAAGGGGTGGTGGTCTAGCAATCCAAGGAGGAATTCTCTTTGGCCTAATTGGCTTATATTTATTTAGTAAGAAAAAGAAATTTCCGATGATTGACTTGATGGATATCCTAACTCCATCCCTAGCCCTCGCCCAAGCTGTAGGACGTTGGGGTAATTTTGCAAATGCTGAAGCTCATGGATACCCAACAGACCTGCCATGGGGGATAATTATAGACGGAGTTAAGGTCCATCCAACCTTTTTCTACGAATCACTTGGTGACTTTTTGATATTTTTATTTTTAATATATTATAGAAAGAAAAATCCAGCCAAGGGAAGGCAAAGTGCGATTTACTTTATATGTTACGGTATCCTAAGATTCTTTGTAGAAGGCCTGAGAACAGACTCACTTTATGTATATGGATTAAGAACAGCTCAAATTATGTCTATAGTATTTATTATAGCAGGTATTTGCATCTTTGTTTATGCAAACAAAAATAATCTCCCACCACACTTTAATAATAAAGAAGAAAAGAAAAAAGAAGAGAGAATAGTGAAATTTAAATAAGTATAGAATTTCGACCGGTTTTTGCACCGGTCTTTTTGTTTGCTTTTTTATGTTAAATAGGATAAAATAAAGATGAAGTGGAACAATGTGGTAAAAGGTGGTAAAAGATGTTTCTAGGTGAATATATCCACAAATTGGATAGCAAAAATAGAATTATGATGCCTAGTGACTTTAGGGAAGATCTAGATGGTTATTTCTACCTTACAAAGGGACCAGAAAAATCTTTGGTAGTTTATACTGAAGAAGAATTCCAAAAAAGATCAGCTGCCCTAGACCAGCTTGTCTACGAAAATAAGAAAAATCGTGCTATAAAAAGGATATTTTTCTCATCCACTGTCAAAGTCAACCTTGATAAGCAAGGTAGGATTTTGATTAACAAATCTTTGAAGGACTATGCAGGAATCTCAGATGAAGCCATTTTAATTGGCAACAATACCACTATAGAAATATGGGATAAAAAAATCTGGGATGAATATATTAACGAAGTTGAGGTGAATTTATCCGATATAATGGATGAATAATATGAAATTTGAACATACACCAGTTCTCTATAGAGAAACTATAGAAAATCTAAATATCAAACCTGACGGAATATACGCAGATCTTACCTTGGGTAAGGGAGGCCATTCTAAGATGATCTTAGAAAAGTTATCCGATAAGGGACTTCTAATAGGCATAGACCAAGATACAGCTGCCATTAAAGCCGCAAGTGAAAACCTCAAAGACTATGACAATAAGGTATTTTTCAATACCAATTTTGAAAACATAGGCAAGGTCCTAACTGAAGCGGGTTTTAATAAAATTGATGGTGCTCTAATGGACATTGGCGTAAGCTCATATCAAATTGATAATCCAGAACGTGGATTTTCTTATATGCACGATGGACCGCTTGATATGAGAATGAACAGGCAAAATGAGTTAACAGCAGAAAAAATTATTAATGAATACTCTCAGGATGATCTTTCTAGGATATTTTTTGACTACGGCGAAGAAAGATTTTCAAAGGCCATAGCAAGAAATATTGTGAAAGCTCGCACAAATGAAAGAATTAATACCACTTTCAAACTCCGAAATATTGTTATGAAATCCGCGAAGTTTTCAGAGGCTCATCCTGAAAAAAGAGTATTTCAAGCCCTTAGGATAGAAGTCAATAGGGAGCTTGATGTCCTAACTAATGCAATTGACACAATAATAGATTTTATTGATAAAGATGGCAGACTAGCTATAATTACTTTCCATTCTCTAGAAGATAGGATAGTTAAAAATAAATTTAAAGACCTGGCAACAGATTGTATTTGCCCACCAGAGATCCCAGTTTGTGTTTGCAACCACAAGGCAAAGGTAAGAATTATCACCAAAAAGCCTATAACGGCAAAAAAAGACGAATTAAGGGAAAACTCCAGGGCAAAACCTGCGAAACTAAGAGTATGTCAAAGGATATGATATGGCTGAGCGTTTTGAAAAAACACTAGTAAAAAATAATAATAAAAATCGAATAAGACTTAAGGTAAAGGAAAAACCAAAAATGTCTAGGTCTAATCAGATAGCAAAGATTAGGAAAAAAGACAGAAATATGAAATTTGCGATATCCCTTTTTACATTTATGATTTTAGCTAGTATGGCAACCTTCCTAATAATTAAAAGAATTAATTTGTCAAATGATAGATTTGAGTATAATAGACTACAGGCAGAAATAGTAAGCTATGAGCAGCAAAGAGATAGGCTTAAAAACAATCTCGACGAAGCAATCGACCTTAATAGGATACAAAGATATGCTTTAGAAGAAATGGGCATGGTTTACAAATCTGACAACAATTAACTGCCAATAGGAATTATTATGGAAAATATTTATTTAATTACAATAATCAGTATATTTTTGAGCATGGGATTAGGAAAAATCTTTATTCCAATGTTGAAAAAGAAAAAAATAGGACAAAACATTAGAGAAGTTGGTCCACAAAGTCATATGTCAAAAGCAGGCACCCCAACAATGGGTGGAATTATATTTATCTTAACTGCTTTGATTATGAGCCTTATAATTCTCCCAAAAAACTTAGAAACAGCAATTTTAATTATTTCAATGCTAGGTTTTGGAGCGATTGGATTTATTGATGACTTTAGGAAGCTCGTACTACACCAATCTGAGGGACTTAATCCAAAGCAAAAATTGATTTTACAATTTGTACTTGCAGGATTTATTACAGTCTTATCGTATATCAATGACAAAGAGTCTATTACTAGACTACTAATACCATTTACAGACTTTTACCTACCAGTATCCATAGTGGGCTTTCCAATTATGATATTCATAATAGTAGGTACATCAAATGCAACAAACCTTACAGATGGACTGGATGGTCTTCTGGTAAGTGTATCCCTACCAGTTTTTATAAGCCTTGCTTTAATTGCAAGCACAACTGAGAATAAACTATTTGCTATAATTATGCTAGGAGCCTTGTTAGGATTTTTAATCTACAATTCTAATCCGGCAAGCGTCTTTATGGGAGATACTGGATCTATGGCCATAGGTGGTGCTATTGTAGCCCTAGCCATTAATCTAAAAATCCCAATCTACCTTGTAATTTTTGGTGGAGTATATATGATCGAAACCCTGTCAGTAATAATCCAGGTCCTATCATATAGGCATAGAAACAAGAAAAGAGTATTTCTGATGACACCAATCCACCATCATTTTGAACTTAAGGGATATAAGGAACAGAAAATAGTAACAGGATTTATGGTTGTATCTGTAATCCTATGTATGATTAGTTTGGTAGCGATATTATGAAAAAAGTCTTAATATATGGTTTAGGTGTAACAGGAATATCCTCAGTTAAAACCTTAGATAAATTAGGATATGAAGTATTAACCTATGATAAAAATAAAGAAAATATTAAAGAACTTGAGGGCTATAAGTATAGCCCTATTTCTGATTCTAGAATAAGTGATTTAAAAGTCGATTTTGTAATAAAATCCCCAGGCATAAAGCCAAGTGACCCAGTTGTCCAAAAGCTAGCTAGGAATAACGAAATTATTTCAGATATAGAAGCAAGCGAGAGATTATTTCCATATAAGGAAAAAATCGCTATTACAGGAACAAATGGGAAAACATCAACAACATCGATGGTTGCCCACATCTTAAATGAGTGTGGTAAAAAAGCCTTTACTGTAGGTAATATCGGTGAGGGAATCTTATGGCAAATGTATAAAAATGAGGGAGTTTTTGTTGAGGAACTCTCAAGTTTTCAGCTCCATGATACAAGTAGATACCATCCACATATAGGCGCAATTTTAAATATCAAAGAAGATCATATTGACTGGCATGGATCGTTTGACGACTATATTAATTCAAAATTAAAGTTAGCTTCAAACCAAGATGAAAGAGATTTTTTGGTCATAAACGCAGAAGATGAAATTTGTCAAAAACTTAGGAATGAATTTAAAGCTCAAGTTTATGAATTTTCAAGTAGGAATGTGGTAGTTAATGGGCTTTTCCTTGATGGAAATATGATTAGTTTTGTAAAAGGTGGTTGTGATATAGTTGAGATTCTTGATGTCAGAGAACTTTCTGTAATAGGTCGTCACAACTACGAAAATGTTATGGCTGCAATTTTGCTAACCTACTTATACGGCCTAGACTTACCAGAAATAGTAAAAGCAATAAAAACTTTTAAGGCGATTTCGCACAGGCTAGAATATGTAAGAACTCTGTCGAAAGTTGATTTTTACAATGATTCTAAGGGAACTAATGTAGATAGCTCAGTAAAGGCAATAGAAAGTTTTGATAAACCAATAATTATAATCGCTGGTGGTTATGATAAAAATATTGATTACACAGATTTTATAAAAGTCTTTAAGAAAAATGGAAAAACTATGGTTCTAATGGGTGCTACAAAGTATAAATTAAAAAACTTATGCGAAAAATACGACATTGAATACGTTTTAGTAGAAGATATGACTCAGGCAATAAAAACAGCTTATAAGAAAAGCAAAGCAGGCGATGTAGTCTTATTATCTCCTGCAAGTGCTTCATGGGATATGTATAAGTCTTATGAAATTAGAGGAAATGAATTTAAAGATATAGTAATGAGATTGGAAGAAAAATGAGAGTAATACTTACAGGTGGCGGTACGGGCGGCCATATCTACCCTGCTATTGCCATTGGTCAAAAGATTATGGATGAAAATCCTGGAACCGAAATAATATATGTTGGGATTAAAAACGGACCTGAGGAAGCTATTGCTAATAGAAATGGCTATAAATTTGTAGCTATAGATGCAATGGGCATTCCAAGGAAGATAAATAAAAAACTTTTTAAGGCAATAATTAAAAATTTAAAGGGATTTAACGAAGCAAAGCAAATCATAAAAAGCTTTAAGCCTGATTTAGTAATCGGTACTGGCGGATACGTATGTGCTCCTATCTTATACCAGGCGGCAAAGAAAAAAATACCAGCTATAGTACACGAATCAAATTCATATCCAGGCATGGCAACTAAATTTTTATCAAAAAAGGTAGATAGGGTTTTAATATCCTATGAACAAGCCGGTAAATATTTAAAAAACCAAGACAATATAGTTGTAACAGGCAATCCTGTTAGAAATAATTTTAAGCTATCATATACCGATAAAGATTTAGTAAATCTAGGCATTGATAAAAATATACCTGTTGTATTTTCCTTTGGTGGCTCAAATGGATCTTTCGCCCTAAATAAGGCAGTAGCAGAACTTGCCCAAAGTCTCGATGGTGAATTTTACCTACTTCACCAAACAGGAGTTAGGTATTATGATAGCTTTATAGAAAATATCAAAGAAAACAAGTTCATAAAGGTCTTTAAATATATAGACAATATAGACCTATTTTATGGGGTGTCAGATTTAGTGATTGCTTCAAGTGGGGCAATGAGTCTGGCTGAAATATCATCAGTAGGAAGACCTTCTATTCTAATTCCAAAAGCCTATACAACAGAAAACCACCAGGAATTTAATGCTAGAACCTATGTAGAAAAAGAAGCTAGCCTTATGATTTTAGAGAAAGATTTGAATGGTTTTCTACTAAAGAATGAGATTATGAGTATAATTAATGATAAGAAAAAAATGAAAAAAATGGGAGAAGAAGCTCATAAACTTGCTGATAACAATGCTTTAGATAAGGTCTATGAGCAAATTAAAGAGTTAGTATAGATGAATAATAAAAACGATGATAGGTTAATCAAAAAGGGCTCAAGAGTCTTTAGCAAAAAATATATAGCTAAAAAACATAGCAAGGAAGAAAAGCCAAGACCTAAGTTTTTTATACCTTTGCTTGTTTTTGTATTTTTGCTGGGGATTTTTTATAATTTATATACACATCCTTTTATGAAAATACAAGATATATATATAAATGGAAATAGGGTGACTGAAGATACTGAGATAATAAAAAAATTAAAGTCACCACTTGGAAAAAATATCTTACTTTATGATCCAAGAAAATATGAATCCGATATAGAAGACTTAGATTATATAAAGAAAGTCAAGGCGAGGAAGGTATTTCCTAAGATTTTATCAGTTACAGTTGAGGAAGACTTCCCAATGTTTGTTGCAGAAAAGTATGGCAAACAAATACTTGTTACAAATAACGGCCTAATTACCGATAAGAACCCTTATGACGAAGAGGCAAAACTTATTCCTATTGAGATCAATAACATTGAAACTACAATAGGTGAAGACTTTACAACAAGTACAGCTATAATGGACTTTATAAAAGAACTTGAAAAATCTTCCCTAATAGAAGGGGTAAGCCAATTAAATTTGGAAAACAAGCTTGATATTGGTATAATGATACAAGATATTGAGGTTGAATTTGGTGATTTAAATAATGTTTCTTATAAAATTAAATTACTAGAAAAAGTTTTAACAGAAATTAAAAACAAGGAACTAGAAGTAGTAAGCATCAACTTAAACAACGGAGACAATCCTCTTGTAGTTGTAAATTAGAACTCTTTTAGTTAAATCTTAATAAGCAAAATGACAAATGGGGGATTTTATGGCAAATATTAACATTGATATGGACAGCAACTCTTTAGCAAAAATTAAAGTAATCGGTGTTGGTGGCGGTGGAAATAACGCTATCAGCAGGATGAGGGAAAATGGTCTTTCTGGTGTCGAATTTTTAGCACTTAACACAGACCTACAGACTCTTCAAGAATCTAATGCCGACCTTAGGCTTCAAATAGGTGAAAAACTTACAAGAGGTCTTGGTGCGGGTGCAAATCCAAGTGTTGGAGAAAAAGCAGCAGAAGAATCAAAAAGCGAAATAGAAGAAGCAATCAAGGGTGCTGACATGGTATTTATTACTGCTGGTATGGGTGGCGGTACAGGTACAGGTGCTGCTCCAGTTGTAGCTCAGGTTGCAAAAGAAATGGACATCCTAACAGTAGGCGTAGTTACTAAACCATTTACATTTGAAGGAAGAAAAAGAGCAACTCAAGCTGAATCTGGTATAGAAAAACTAAAAGAAAATGTAGATACACTAATTACAATTCCAAATGATAGACTGCTTCAAATAGTAGAAAAAAGAACATCTATGGTAGAAGCCTTCCAAATGGCAGACCAAGTTCTAATGGATGCTGTAAGTGGTATCTCAGAACTAATTGCGGTTCCAAACGTAATTAACCTAGACTTTGCAGACGTAGAATCAATCATGAGTGACCAAGGTATTGCTCACATGGGTATTGGTAGGGCAAGCGGAGAAAATAGAGCTGTTGATGCTGCAAAAGCTGCAGTAAACTCACCACTACTTGAAACAAGTATAGAAGGAGCAAATGCAGTCCTACTTAACGTAACTGCTGCAGAAGTTGGCCTTATGGAAGCAAACGAAGCTGCTGAATTAATTAGGGAATCCATCGACTCTGATGCAAACATCATCTTTGGTGTAGGCTCAGATGAATCCTTAGGCGAAGAAATCAAAATTACAGTAATTGCGACAGGTTTTGATAACACTGCTAGATCAAGAAGAACCGATAGAAATTCTAATAGGGCAGATGAGCTAAGAGCTCCACAAAGAAACACACAAAATACACAAAGTACACAAAACAGAAGATCATCAAATCCATTTGATGACATAGAACTTCCTGACTTCTTAAAATAATATGAGATGTCCCTATTGTGACTCCAAGAATACTAGAGTAGTTGATTCAAGATCGACTGATGATGACAGAGCCATCCGTAGGAGAAGACTCTGCGAAGATTGTGATAAGAGATTTTCAACCTACGAAAGGTATGAAGATTCTACAGTCATGGTTATCAAAAAAGATGATACAAGAGAGGCTTTTGACCCAAGGAAGCTTATATCAGGAATAGTTAAATCCTGTCAAAAACGCCCAGTATCAATGGATCAGATCGAAGAAGTAGCAAAAAACATCGAAACTAAAATCAACCATACTGGTAAAAAAGAAGTGACTTCAACATATATAGGAGAACTTGTCATGGATGAGTTAAAAGATCTTGATTCAGTGGCTTATGTCAGGTTTGCTTCAGTATATAGGGAATTTAAGGATTTGGAGTCATTCTATGAGGAGATTATAAATTTAAAAGATGATAAAGGTGCTAAATCTTAGCATCTTTTTTCTTTAAGGAAGAAATATGGACTTATTTGAACTAAATAGGCAAAGACAATTAGAAAAATCTGCCCCTCTTGCCGATAGGTTAAGGCCAAAAAGCCTTGACTCTTATATTGGTCAAGACCACTTAGTTGGAGAGGGTAAGATTATTAGAAGGATGATAAAGGCCGATAGGATTTATCCAATGATTTTTTACGGACCACCTGGTGTAGGAAAGACTACTCTTGCAAAGATAATCTCAAATACAACCAACATGGCTTTTGAAGAAGTATCAGCTGTTGCAAGTGGTATAGGAGACCTAAAGGAAAAAATACAAATCGCAAAGGACAATCTTTCATATGAAAATAAGAAGACAATACTTTTTGTAGATGAGATCCATAGGTTTAATAAAAGCCAGCAAGATTATCTTCTTCCATACGTAGAAGATACAACAATAATCCTAATAGGGGCAACTACAGAAAATCCTTATTTTGAAGTAAATAAGGCTTTGATTTCGAGGATGTATGTCTTTGAACTAAAAGAGTTAAGTGATGTGAATCTAAGCGATTTGATAGACCTTGCCCTAAATACAGACAGTATCCTAAAAGATAAAAATATAGTATTAGATGAAAAAGCAAGAAAAAAGCTAATAAGATATTCAAATGGAGATTCTAGAGCTCTTCTAAATGCTTTAGAAATAGCCATATTTTCAGAAAATGAAAAAGATGGTAGAATAGAAATAGACTCAGAAACTATAGAAAATTCTACTACAAGAAAGATAGCAGTCTATGATAAAGCTGGCGATAGGCACTATGATACAACATCAGCCTTTATAAAGTCTATGAGGGGGTCAGATATAGATGCCTCTTTGTATTATCTAGCCAAAATGCTAAATTCTGGCGAAGATATAAAGTTTATAGCAAGAAGGATGATTATATTTGCGGCAGAAGATATTTCAAATGCAGATCCACAGGCCTTAATACTTGCAAATGCTACATTCGATGCGGTCAATAAAATAGGAATGCCAGAAGCAAGGCTTATACTAGCTCAGACAGTTACATACCTTGCTGCGGCTGAAAAAAGTAATTCAACTTATCTTGCAATAGATAAGGCTATGAAATTTGTAAGAGAAAATAAAGACCAACCAGTGCCAAATAAACTTAAAGACAGTCACTATGAAGGATCTAAAAACCTAATAAAAGATGAGTATTTATATCCCCATGATTATGGAGGTTTTGTTATCCAAGACTATTTACCAGATGGTTTTGTAGGTGAAAATTTTTATAAGGCCAAATATATTGGCTATGAAAAAGAAATGATTGAAAGATTAGAAAAAATGAAGGAAGGCAAAAATGAAGATTAGACAATTGATTAAAGAAGCGGAAAGCTTCGTAGATAAAGATGTAAAGATTGAAGGTTGGATAAGAAACTCAAGATTTAGCAAGAACGTAGGTTTCATAGAAATTAACGATGGTTCTACCTTTAATAACTTCCAAGTAGTTGTTCCAAAGGAAATCGAAAACTATGAAGAACTTGATAAGCAACACCTATCAGCTTCACTTGCTGTAGAAGGTAAGTTTGTTGCAACAGGAAATGAAAGAAACCCATACGAAATTCAAGCAAATACTGTAAGAGTTTTGGGTGAATCTTCTGATAAGTTTCCAATCCAAAAGCAAAGACAAACCTTTGAATTTATGAGAACTATCCCGCACCTAAGACCTAGAACAAACACCTACAGGGCTGTTTTTAGACTTCGCTCAATACTTGCTTTTGGTCTTCATAAATTCTTCCAAGAAAGAGACTTTGTCTACGTAAACCCACCAATAATTACAGCAAGCGATGCTGAAGGTGCAGGTGAGATGTTTAACGTAACAACAATAGACCCAAATGATCCACCAAGAACAAAAGAAGGATCTATTGATTACCACAAGGACTTCTTTAGCAAAAAATCCTACATGACTGTATCAGGACAATTAGAAGCAGAAGACTATGCCTTAGCTTTCGGTAATGTTTATACTTTTGGTCCAACCTTTAGGGCAGAAGTTTCTAACACATCGAGGCATGCTGCAGAGTTTTGGATGCTAGAGCCTGAAATGGCCTTTGCTGATTATAATGTCTGCATGGATACAGCAGAAGATATGATTAAATATGCAATTGACTATATCCTAGAAAATGCCCAAGATGAAATGGAATTTTTCAATAAATGGATTGATAAGGGCCTTATTGAAAGACTAACAAAACTCCGTAATTCAGAATTTGCTAGGATAACCTATACAAAGGCTATAGAACTTCTTAAAGAATCTGGAGAAAAATTCGAATTCCCAGTTGAATGGGGCATGGATTTACAAACTGAACATGAAAGATACCTATCAGAAAAAATCGTAGATGGGCCAGTATTTGTAACTGACTATCCAAAGGACATCAAGGCCTTCTATATGAAAAGAAATGACGATGGCAAGACTGTAGCAGCTTTTGATATGCTTGTGCCAGGTGTAGGTGAACTTATCGGTGGTTCTCAAAGAGAAGAAAGATATGACGAGCTTGTCAAATCAATGGAAGATAATGGTCTAAACCCAGAAGAATACCAAAACTACCTAGACCTAAGAAGATTTGGTACAGTTGTTCACTCAGGCTTTGGTCTAGGTTTTGAGAGAGCTATGATGTATGTAACAGGCATGAAAAACATTAGAGACGTAATAGCTTATCCAAGATATGTAAACGCCTTTGCAAGAGAAAATTAGGAGAGACGATGCAAGAATATAATCCAAATGCCATTGAGAAAAAATGGCAGAAAATATGGCAAGAAGAAAAAACTTTTAAGTCAGAAATAGATTCATCAAAGAAGAAATTCTATCCTTTAGTAGAATTCCCTTATCCATCAGGACAAGGACTCCACGTTGGTCACCCACGTCCATATACAGCTATTGACGTAGTTTCTCGTAAGAGGAGGCTTGAGGGCGAAAATGTTATGTATACAATGGGTTGGGATGCCTTTGGTCTTCCTGCAGAAAACTACGCAATTGAAAATAAAATTCACCCAGCAATTATTACAGAAAAAAACATCGAACACTTTAGGGGACAGATGGAATCAATTGGTTTCTCATTCGATTGGGATAGGGAAATCAATACAACAGATCCAGATTATTATAAATGGACTCAATGGATATTTTTACAAATGTTTAAGAAAGGCCTTGCCTATAAGTCAGAAACATCTGTAAACTGGTGCCCATCATGTTTAGTAGGTCTTGCCAACGAAGAAGTAGTAGACGGCAAGTGCGAAAGATGTGGCACAGAGGTAGAACATAAGCTTAAAAATCAATGGATGCTAAAAATAACTGCCTATGCTGATAGGCTAATCGACGACCTTGACGAAGTTGACTTTGAAGAAAGGATCAAAACCAGCCAGATAAACTGGATTGGTAGAAGCCATGGTGCTGATGTTAATTTCAAAATTAAAGATAAGGACGAAGAACTTACAGTTTATACAACTAGACCTGATACAATCTTTGGTGTATCCTACATGGTTGTATCACCAGAACATCCAATCTTAGAAAAATATAAAGACGAGATTAAAAATTATGATGAAATCGTAGACTACCAACATAAAGCAAGTCTAAAATCTGACTTTGAAAGGTCAGAATTAAATAAGGACAAAACTGGTGTAATGATAGATGGACTATCAGCAATAAATCCACTAAACGAAAAAGAAATTCCAATCTGGGTTTCTGACTATGTCCTAATGGGATACGGAACAGGGGCAATAATGGCAGTTCCAGCCCATGATGAACGTGATTTTGAATTTGCTAAGAAATTTGATATGCCAATCATTCCTGTATATGATTCAGAAGAAGACCTACCTGTGACAGACATAGAAAAAGGTACATCAATTAATTCTGACTTCCTAAATGGCTTATCTGCAAACGAGGCAAAGAAAAAAGCTATTGAATATATAGAAGAAAAAGGTCTTGGAGAAGCTAAGACCAACTTCAAACTCCGTGACTGGGTATTTTCTAGACAAAGATACTGGGGCGAACCAATACCAATGGTTCATTGTGACGACTGCGGTTGGGTGCCAGTCGATGAAAAAGACCTACCAGTAAGACTGCCTGACATAGAATCTTACACACCAACTGCTACAGGTGAATCTCCACTTGCAAAGATTGACGAATTTGTAAACACAACTTGCCCACACTGTGGTAAGCCTGCAAAAAGAGAAACAGACACTATGCCACAATGGGCAGGATCTTCTTGGTATTACCTAAGATATGCAGATCCTCATAATAGTGAGGCCCTAGCAAGCAAGGAAGCCTTAGACTACTTTACACCGGTTGATTGGTACAATGGGGGAATGGAACACACAACCCTCCACCTTCTTTATTCAAGATTCTGGCACAAGGTTTTATATGATCTTGGAGTAGTTCCAACAAAAGAGCCATATATGAAAAGAACAAGTCATGGCATGATCCTAGGTCCAGATGGCCAAAAGATGAGCAAATCTCGTGGTAATGTTATAAACCCAGATGACATAATTAGAGATTTCGGCGCTGATACACTTAGGACCTATGAAATGTTTATGGGAGATTTCTCATCAGTAGCCAAATGGTCAGATGAAGGGGTTAAGGGTTGTAGAAAATACCT
>JBHWRC010000046.1:0-33238 GCA_043426375.1 Anaerococcus sp. | reverse complement strand
TATAGGTGTAGATAGGCTAATCATGATCCTAACTGGCCAACACTCAATAAGAGACGTACTATTATTCCCAACAATGAAGCCAATAGGCTTAGAAAAGGCAGAAAATAACGATTCGTCAAAAGAAACTTACGAAACTTACGACAAACTTACGACAGAAAAAATCGACTTTTCAAAAGTAAAAGTAGAGCCATTATTTGTAGATTTGGTTGATTTTGATACATTCTCAAAAGCTGATTTTAGAGTTGTAAAAGTTAAGAACTGCGAAGAAGTTCCAAAATCAAAAAAACTTTTGAAATTTACATTAGATGATGGTTCTGAAAAAGAAAGAGTTATTTTATCTGGTATTAAGGAACATTACAGTGCAGAGAGCTTAATTGGAAAGACACTGCTTGCGATTTGTAATCTTCCTCCACGTAAGATGATGGGAATCGACTCAGAAGGTATGATTATATCTGCAATTTGTGAGTATGACGGAGAAGAAAAACTTAACTTAATAATGTTGGATGAAAATATTCCAGCAGGATCAAAATTATATTAAAAGAACACGCTAATTATTAAACTGGGGTTTGTTATGAATCCCAGTTTAATTTTTTTAATAAACCTATTTATGTTATAATTATTAAAGAAGGAAAACATTTTATATTTTAAACCAATCTTAATAATTCTGATTTTGATTTCAACATTTTGTATTGATTGAGGGGTGTTTGATGAAGAGAATAAAAATAATACTTTCATTAATTTTAATATTTATAGGAATAATACTTGTTGGAGAATATGGTATAACCTACCTTGATAATTTTGCCAATGATATGCCCAATACTACAATTATTTATCAGCCTGGAATGAATCATGAAAATATGAAAAAGGAAGTAGAGGAGGCGGCTGATAAATATAATGTAGAATTCTTTGTGGTTAAACAAGATGTCATAAGTACAAACGAGAATAACTTAATTCTTTATAGCTCTAGCCCAAAGGTAGAAAAATATTTATCAGAAGAGAAGGGTATTTACGAAAGGGAATATACTAGCTTATTTTTTGGAAAAGTGGGTCTTTCCTATGATGATTATAAAAATATTTCTTCCTCAGACCTAGAAGTCAACAATAATTATTATTTATTTGGAAATAAAGATGATATCAAAAACTTCAAGATATCTCTAATCGATAAGTACGCAGGTAATCATCCAAGATTTCCAGAAAAATCTAGAAAATTTGATTACACTGTTTATGGACTTTGGACAATAATTTTTGCCCTGTGTCTAATATTCACAGCAATTTATGTAAAAACACGTAAGGAAGATGCCTTTATAAAAATAATTTATGGAGAAAATAGGCTTTATTTAATCTTTAAAGAGATAGTGATAGATCTTATATTTATAGTAGGCATTGGAATCCTACTTCAAGAGTTTTTAAAAGCTTATACCTATACAGATTTTTACAAAAATGCCTTTTATATAATGCTTGGTTTATTTGCTCTTATAAATTCTTTGACCTATTTTTCATTTTATAGATTTGAAATAGGAAAAGTCTATAAAGACAATTCTTTTGTGACTATTTCAGCTCTATATTTGCTAAAAGTAATAAGCGTAAGTCTTGTCTCTCTTGCTCTTGCTACAAATTTCCTTATGATCAAAGAGTCTTTAGACTTTATTTCTGAAGAAAATTTCTTTAAAGCACATAAAGACTACTACTATACAAATTTAGGATATATACCTAGAGAAAATTACCAAGGAGAAACCAATAATGAAATGGAAGATGGTGCAAGAGTAAAAGAAATTTTCTACAAAAAATACTTCAAAGAATTTGATCCTTTAGTGCTTGTAAATTTTGCTAATATAGGAGATAAGGACTTGGTCTTAGCAAATAGAAATAGCTTAGATTATTTAAAATCTGAGATAAGTTCAATAAAGGATAAAGAATTTAAAGAAAAATTATACTATTTTATTCCTGAATCAACCAAAGAAAAAAATCAAAAGATTGAGTTACTAGATTTAAGGGTTGAGGATCATCTTGATGAAAAAGCCGTAAAAAATAAAGAAATAATCTATTATGAAGATAAGGCTAAGATAATTAATGTTGATGATTTATTGCCACTTAATAGTAAAATTAGTAAAAATCCTATAGTTATTTTTGATAATAGAGTGCCAGAATTCGTAGAAGAAAATATTGTAGGCAATGCTTTTAGAACTACCTATGATAGGGATATCATGTATAAAATAAAAGAAGATAAATTTAATGACTTTATTAAAGAGTATAAACTTGAGTCAGAAATTCATGGAAAGACTAATGCTTATGAAAACTATTTAGATGGTAAATTAAAGATGAAAAGACTTTTAAAAATGGAAGTCGTTATATCTTTGATATTAATAAGCTTAGAAATTATTATCCTACTTACTCTAACAAAGCTTGAATTTAGGATAAATGCTTACAAAATTTCTCTTATGAAGATACTTGGATATAATTTCTGGGAAAGATACAAGAAATTAATTATATTTTCTATTATAGGTAGTATCTTAGCTATGATTATCTTTATCTTAATAAATCTAAAGTATAGATTAATTCCATTTGCTTATGGAATAGTAATAATAGGTCTTGTTTTTGTTATCGAACAGCTTATTATCCATAGAGAAATAAAAAAAATAGAAAATCATAATATAGAACTGGTACTAAAAGGAGAATTTCGATGATTGAAATAAAAAATATGAATAAATCCTTTGGAGACAAGGTAATTTTTAAAGATTTTAACCTAGAAATTAAAGATCAAGAATTTGTAGTCCTATCGGGTAAGAGCGGTAGTGGCAAAACAACACTTTTAAATATTATAGGAGGAATTGAAAAAGTAGATTCTGGAGAAGTTCTTGTTGATAATCAAGACATAACTAAGGATAAGAATTTACTTGATTATTTTAGATATACCGTGGGATTTCTTTTTCAAAACTTTGCCTTAATTGAAAGAGAGACAGTTTATGAAAATCTAAAGCTTGTCAAAAAAAGATGTAGAACAGATATAAGTATAGAAGAAGCTCTGGAAAAAGTAGGACTTTCTGACAAGAAGAATCAAAAAGTCTACACACTTTCTGGAGGAGAACAGCAAAGAGTTGCCCTAGCAAGACTTTTAATAAAAAAGTGCAAGTTAATATTAGCAGATGAACCAACAGGGTCACTTGATAGGGAAAATGCAAATATGGTAATTTCTATTTTAAAAGAATATCAAAAAATGGGAAAGACAGTTTGCTTGGTAACTCATGATGATTATATAAAGACTTTAGGAGATAGGGTGGTTAATTTATGAAAAAGAATTTGAAAATAATAATAGGGATAGTAGTTCTAGCATTTGCTTATACTTTGCTATGGTTTGCAAATTCAAAATATGTTTACACACCCTTTAAAAAAGAAGTTCCAAAACATGAATCAGGCTTATATGTTCTTCATGATGAAAAGACAAATTATACTTTCAATGTTAAGTCACCTGGATTCCCATCTTTCACAGGTAATTTAGGAGTTTCAGACAACGAAGGCTCTGGACTAATAATTTGGCCGGGATTTTTTGGGAAAAATTATGAGTATGGTGCAAGAATAAAAGATGGAGATTTAACTTATCAAATAAAACTAGATAAGGATATGAACCTTATAGATAAAGATGAAAACTTAAAAGAAGTTTATAATAGAAATAAAGAACTAATAGATGATATGTATGAATCCGCAGAAAAAGTTTGGAAAATGGATTTCTAGGAAATATAAAGAAAATACAAAATAGGCGATAGAAATTAAAAACTCTATCGTCTTTTTAGGGGTCTATAATAAATCGTGTTTGTAGAAGTAAATGAAACTTCTTTCAACACGATTTATTATAGAACCTAAAATTTTAGAGGTTGATTAATCAGCCTCTTTTTAAATGTTTCAAATGTAATTTGTCTTTACTTTCAAAATTTATTATAATAAAGTTATGATTTATATTTTAGTGTAAAGGAGTTTATATGAGAAAAAAATTTTATAGGGTATTTAGTATATTTTTAGCGATTTTTCTATTAATTTCACCACTGGCAGAGGCAGATGAAAGTCAGATGCGACCTTGGGATGAAGAAATTATTTATATGATAATGACAGATAGGTTTTTTGATGGAAACCCTTCAAACAATAATCCAGAAAATATAGAAGGCTCTTTTGATAAAGGTCACCTAGAAGCCTATCACGGAGGGGACTTCAGAGGGATAATCGATAAGGTAGACTACCTAAAAGATTTAGGGATAACAACACTTTGGATTACCCCAATTGTGAAAAATATCGATACAAACATGATGGCAGAAAAGAATGGTAAGCAATTTGCCTACCATGGCTATTGGGCAAGTGATTTTACCAAAATCGATCCCCATCTAGGGACGGAAGATGATTTAAAAGAATTAATAGATGTCCTTCACGAAAACGGGATTAAATTAATGGTAGATGTAGTTATAAACCATTCTGGTTACGGAACTAAAAACACTGGTGATTTTGCAGGTATGCACAGGGAAGATAGCGGTGCAGGCGATATAGAGACAGAACTAGCTGGCCTTCCAGATTTTTTGACAGAAGATAAAGAAGTTAGGGATAAAATTATAAACTGGCAGGTCGACTGGCTTAAAAAACTTAAGACAGAAAAGGGCAATACCATAGATTATTTTAGAGTGGATACAGTAAAACACGTTGACCTTGATACAATGAAAGACTTTAAGGCAGCTCTTATTAAAGAAAACCCAGAATTTAAGATGATTGGGGAAAATTTTGGAGCTTCAATTTTTAAAGACGGAGGCTACCTAGATCCGACCATGCTGGATTCACTCTTAGATTTTGAATTTAAAGAATTAGCCAAAGATTTTGTTTCAGGCAAAATTTCTGAAACAGAAAAGAGACTTGTAAAGAGAAATGAGGCCATAAGTAAGGAAAGGGAAATGGGTCAATTCTTATCCTCCCACGATGAGAATGGTTTTTTAAAAGTCCGTCTTTCAGATGACCTTGGGAAATTTTTAGTGGCTTCGTCATTGCAATTAACAGCCAAAGGTCAACCAGTAATCTACTACGGCGAAGAAATCGGCCAATCAGGCAAGAAAGACAACTTCGATAAGGGAATTTTTAGCGAAAATAGGTATGACTTTGATTGGGATAAGATCGAAAACAATGAAATCTTAGACCATTATAAGAAAATGCTAAAAATAAGAAATGCCTTTGCAGATGTTTTTGCCAAGGGAGATAGGGAAAATCTATATATGGATGATGAAGTATCTATATTTCAAAGATCCTATGGAGACAAAAAAGTATTGGTAGGTCTAAATACAGGCGAAGAGGCAAAGGATATAAATTTTGATTATAAGGCCGATGGGAAAATTGTCGACCTCTATGGAAACAATAAGATAAGAACAAATTCTAATAAGATAAATATTAAAATTCCTTCAAGAAATGAGGGAGGGACAGTCGTCCTTGTAAATGAAACTGAGATTCCAGAAGGATTTGACTTTGATAGTTCTAACACAAGTAAATTGCCTATCTTAATAGCTTTGGGCCTTTTTGGGCTGGTTGTAGTAATTTTCTTACTAAATAAGAATAATAAAGTAAAAGCCCAATAAAAAATTTTGAAAAGTAAAATCAAAGAAAAATTACAAAATCCATGGATAAGAGAAATTCCATGGATTTTGTAGATTTTACTTAATTATTAATGAAAAAATTATTTTACTTTATCAATATACGCTCCATAACCTTCTTCCTCCATTTTTTCTAGAGGAATGAATCTGAGAGCTGCACCATTTATACAATAGCGGACGCCCCTAGCTTCCTTAGGGCCGACATTAAAGATGTGTCCTAAGTGAGAATCACCTGACTTGCTCCTTACTTCAACCCTTTCCATATTGTGGGACTTGTCATTTTTGTAGGCTATATTTTGATCAATTGGCTTAGTAAATGATGGCCAGCCACAGCCAGAATCGTACTTATCTCTTGAAGAAAATAGGGCTTCGCCGCTTATTTTATCAACATATATACCAGGCTCATCGAAATTGTCATATTTGGATGAAAAAGGCTTTTCTGTAGGATTTTCTTAGGTTACCTTATATTCTTTCTCGCTTAGTTTTTCCCTTAGGTTTTTGTCATTTTTTTTGATTTTTTTAGACTCTAAAGGTTCATTTGCAAGATTAATATTGATATGGCAATATCCATTAGGATTCTTATCCAGATAATCTTGGTGGTAGTCTTCTGCAAGGACAAAATTATTCAAAGGATCTACTTCGACTGCGATTTTTTTTCTTATGTTGCTCCTGGATCTGTCTTATAATTTCATTTATAATTAGCTTATCATTTTCATTTGTATAATAAATTTCGGTCCTGTACTGCCTGCCTATATCATTTCCCTGTTTGTTTACAGATGTTGGATCAATAATTCTAAAGTAATACTCTAATATATCTTGGAGAGAAATTTTATTGCTATCATAGGTTACTTTTACAGTTTCGCTGTGGTCTGTTTTATTTATCTCCTCGTAACTTGTTGTGGAAGTATTGCCATTAGCATAGCCAACTTCGGTTTCGATTACACCAGGGATTTTTTTGAAATATCCTTCTACACCCCAAAAACAACCGCCAGCTAAATAAATTTCGCTTTTATCCTTTAAATTCATCACTGAATTTCTTGAGTTAGGTAGGTCTGATTCTGTTTTATCTTTGTTTCTATCTGTTGTATATATCTTAAAACCAATAAATAAGGAAATAAGAACTAATAATGGAATAATTATTTTGTTTTTATTCACATAATAACCTCTTTTAAAGTTTTTACCCAGGATAAAATCGCTTCAAACAAAATAAGATTGCTTAATCGTTCAATACTATTCCTTGACTTTACCATATTTAAGGATAAAATATAACCATCTAGTTATCAAAACTAGATGCAAAAAAATTAATAATAATGAAACTAGTTTACAAATATTTATAAAGAAGATTGTAAGAATTAAAATTGGAGTAGATTATGGAAAAAATTGCGATTTTAACAGATTCAGCAAGTAATATAAAAGAAAATATAGATCAAGGGATTTTTGTTGTTCCTCTTTATGTAAATTTTGAAAATGAATCAAAAAAAGATTTACTAGAAATATCACCAGCAGAAGTATTTTCAAGGATAGATGAAAAGCCATATACTTCGGCACCATCTATAGATGATTTTTGTGATAAAATTAGTTTTATAAAAGAAAAGGGTTACGACAAAATTCTGGCAATAGGTGTATCTAAAAACCTATCAGGGACCTTTAATACTATGAGGCTTGCTCTTGAGGCAGGAGATATGGAATACTTCCTTATCGATAGTATGAGTATCACAATGCCTGAGGGTCTTTTAGTTATGTACGCTAGAAGCTTGATAGAAGAAGGTAAGAGTTTTGATGATCTACAATCTCTTATAGAGGGAAAAATAAAGGACTTAAAGATGTTTGCGAGTGTAAGTGACTTAAAATACCTTATTAGGGGTGGAAGATTATCTAAAGTAGAAGGTCTAATAGGTGGTAGTCTTAGAATTAACCCTGTTCTAACTATTGATAATAACGGGGAGATCAAGAACTATAAGTCGGTTGTGGGTAAAAAAAGA
The DNA here is from genome assembly GCA_043426375.1 of Anaerococcus sp. Lineage (GTDB taxonomy): Bacteria > Bacillota > Clostridia > Tissierellales > Peptoniphilaceae > Anaerococcus. The sequence continues at coordinate 25,644 of JBHWRC010000046.1, read as the reverse complement.
GCTATAAATTTCATTGCAAAAGAAACACAAAAAATTTTAGAAGGTGCTGGTAGCTATTATATGGCCCTTGCCTATGGTGAAGATCCTTCAGATATAGATGATGTAAAAGAGAAGCTTTCTGGCCTTATAGATGGGGCAGATTTGTACCTAGAAGGTCCTGTCACAGCAGTCCTTGGTTGTCACTCAGGACCATCTGTAAATGCAGTTTGCTTTTTAAAGATAGATTAATTTCTAATAAAAACTGACCAGGAATGTTATAGCTTAGGTCAGTTTTTGTTTTTTTAAAATTGAATTTTTAATCAAAGACAACCCAATTTAGGGCTTTTGGTAAGACTTGGAATTTGATTTCATTAGTTTGAAAGATTTCTCCATCGGCATTGGCTAAAAATTTATCCTTTGACCTAATTGTGCCAGATTTTACTAAGACTTCTCTAATATATTTGCTATCCTTATGTCGACCTTTCTTGTATTTTTTGATCATAGTAATAAATTTTAAAAATGGAATTTTGCTTGCCAAAATGAGGTTTAAAACTCCATCGTCAATCCTTGCTTCAGGGGCAGGGTTGAAACCTGATCCATAAAAGGCTCCATTACAGAGGGCGGTGATTAGATATTCGCCAGATAATTCAAAATTAGACCCGTCCCTAAGTTCTAGTTTAAATTCAAGATTTTCGCTAGTGATTTTATTCAAACTATTTATGACAGCCTTGATATAGGCCTTCTTACCAAGTTTTGGTTTTTCTTCAAGATATTTATATGCTCTTTCTAAAACATGAGTATCAAAGCCTAGGCTTGTTGCATTTATTGAATAAAAATCGTTGACCTTTATCAGGTCAATTTTTTTTGTTCTAAAATTCAATAAACTATTAAGGGTGAAATTCTCATAGTCAAAATTTTTAGCAAAGTCATTTCCCGTACCTGTTGGGATTAGCCCGAGAGTCATATTTTTGCCATATGAGACATTTACAAGTTCGTTTAATGATCCATCTCCACCACAAATAATCACGATTTTTTCATCATAATCTAGGGAGTCGAAGGCATCTACCAAAAATTTAGTATGGTTTTTATATCTTGTGTTTATGACTTCAATTTCATCTAGCCTGCCAGCATTTTTGAATGTTTCTTCTATATCTTCTTTTCTTATGTCAAATTCTGTTTTACCAGCCTTTGAGTTAATTATAAATAATATCTTTCTCATAATATTTCCTATTAAGACTATACTAATTTATATGGTTAAAACAATAACTTTAGAAGATAATAATAATTGTTATCAAAAAATGACTTTTAAAAATTTCCATGTTAAGATATATGAGAACGATAATTGTTATCAAAAGGAGTTTAAATGAAAAATAATTTCTTATAGCGATGCTTTTAGCATCTCTAACCCTTACAGCTTGTGGCAATGATCAAGCTGAGCACATAGACGATAAATCAGAAACAAAGCTAGAGGAAACAACCGAGACAAATCCTAGCGAAGATAAAGATGGTAAAGAAAATAAAACTGAAGAGGTAGCAGAGAATTCTACATATGAAACTGTGACCGTAAAAGATGTGACAGGAGAAGTAGAAGTTAGAAAAAATTCTAAGAAGGTTGTAGCCCTTGATAACAGGACTTTTGAAACTCTAGAAGATTGGGGGATCAAGCTTGTTGGTGCACCAAAACCAATTATGCCAGCATCAAGCGGATACAAAAACGATGAATCAGTAGTAGATATAGGAAACCACAAGGAACCAAATCTAGAGGCTCTAGCAGCAGCTGATCCAGATCTCGTAATTGTAGGACAAAGATTTGGTACATATTACGAAGATATCAAAGAGCTCCTATCAAATGCTGATGTAATTAACCTAAACTGGGATGTAAGCGAAGAGGCTGATAATCCTGGAGAAAATCTTATAAATGGTTTTAAGGATTCTATAGATAATTTTGGAGCAATTTTTGACAAGAAAGATGAGGCTGAAGATTTAAAAGCAAAACTTGACGAATCAATTGCTAAGGCAAAAGAAGCTTACAAAGGTGGAACTGTTGTATCCGTAGTAGTATCTGGTGGAGAAATAGGATATTCAACACCTGGTTACGGAAGAGTTTGGGGACCGCTTTATGATGTACTTGGCCTAAAACTAGCTATAGAAGTAGAAAACACATCAAGTGACCACAAGGGAGATGATATCTCTGTAGAAGCTATTGCTGAGGCTAATCCAGCATATCTATTGGTATTAGATAGGGATGCGGCTGTTACAAATGACGGTAAAGAATCAACTCCAGCATCTGACGTAATAGAAGGATCAGAAGCCCTTAAAAATACAGATGCAATCAAAAACTCAGCTATATACTACGCACCAGCTGATACCTACACAAACGAATCACCACAAACCTTCATAAATATATTTGAGGGCCTAGCAGAATTATTCTCTAAATAATGAATATTAGTAAAAGCGCTAGGAAATTTGACAAGTCTCTGATATTTCTAATAATCCTAGTTATTTTACTAGCTACCATCTCCATCTTAACCGGTGCCTATTCTCTAAGAGATAACCGTGAAGGGTGGAGAATGATTTTTATAACTAGGATACCTAGGATGCTAAGCCTTATGCTAACAGGAGCTGCCATGTTCATGTCAGGAATAGTAATGCAGCTTATTACCCAGAATAAATTAGTAGAGCCAACTACAACAGGCACAATAGAGTGGGCAGGCTTAGGTTTGATTTTGGCCTATATTATGGTTCCATCAGCAACTCTTTTGCTAAGGACCACATTTGCTATATTAGCAGCTTTCATAGGATCAATGATATTTTTCCTCTTGCTTAGAAATATTAGGCTAAAATCATCACTTCTTGTACCAGTCTTAGGGATAATGATGGGAGCTGTAGTGTCTGCGGTTTCTACCTTCGTTGCCCTAGTATTCAATATGACCCAGTCTCTTGAACTATGGTTTGCAGGATCTTTTGCACCAATGCAAAAAGGGAGGTACGAATACCTTTATTTTATAATCGTAATAACAATAGCTATCTACATCTATGCCGACAGACTAACCCTAGCTGGTCTTGGAGAAGATGTGGCTACAAATTTGGGACTAAACTACAAAAAAATAATTCTTGTTGCAAATATTTTGGTATCAATAGCAACTGGTCTTGTAGCATCAGTTGTAGGAAATGTACCATTTCTTGGTATCCTTATTCCAAACTTGGTATCTATGTATAAAGGTGACAATCTTAGAGAAAATCTTCCCCACATCTGCCTATCAGCCATGGCAGTCATAATGCTAGCAGACATAGTAGGAAGGACAATCATCGCACCCTTTGAGGTGCCAGTTTCACTAATCTTAGGGTCGGTCGGTGCTATAGGATTTTTAATTATAATGTTTGCTAAGGGAGGAAAAAAATGAAAGAAATTTCATTTAGAACGTAAAAAGAAAAGAAAAAATATTTTTTAATTTTATCGTTTCTAATAATATTGACCCTGGTAAATATCTACGGGCTTTTGACCTATAATAATCCAGTCCCTATTGATTCGCCATCCTTTTTACCGGTTGTAAAGAGAAGGCAAAATGCAATCGTTGCAATGTTAATAGCGGCCACATGCCAGGCCCTTGCGACTCTGGTATTTCAGACAGTAACAAATAACAGGATTATAACCCCATCGCTCTTAGGTTTTGAAGCTATTTATTCCACGGTAAATACCGCTACCATGTATTTTTTAGGTATAAATACCTTCATAGCCTTATCTGGAAGGACCTATTACTTAAGCCAAGTTGCTATCATGGTTATTATAAGTCTAATCTTGTTTTCTACACTTTTAAGTAAGGATAGGAATGTAGATTTCTTACTCTTAGTCGGGATAATTATGGGCCAAGGACTAAGGTCCATATCAGCCTTTATGAGAAGATTACTATCTCCATCAGAATTTGATGTCTTGCAAGCAAAACTATTTGCATCTGTAAATAATTCAGATAAATCCTACTTTTTGATATCAATTATCTTGGTAGGACTTGTTGGAGCAATAATTTTCTCACAAAGTCATAAATTAAATGTAATTAACCTAGGAGCTGGAGTATCAAAAAATCTGGGCCTTGACTATAAAAGGTCAATAATTTTTGCCCTTATTGGAGTAAGCATCCTAATGAGTGTATCAACTGCACTAATTGGACCAATGAATTTCTTTGGATTCTTGACAGTAAGCCTTACTTACGAATTCGCCAAGGCCTATGACCACAAATACTTATTTTTGATGGCACTTTTCTTAGCTTATTTCATATTAACTTCGGCTTATTTTGTAATGATCCATATATTTAACGCCAACGGAGTAGTATCAATTTTGATAGAGTTAGTTGGAGGATTGTATTTTATTTACATGGTTTTTAGGAAGGAAAAAAGATGATTAAATTAGAAAATGTAACAAAAAATTATAGTAGTGAGGCAAGAATTAGCCCCATCAATCTTGAAATCAAAGAAGGTGGACTTAATTCAATAATAGGTCCTAATGGTGCCGGCAAGTCTACAACACTTTTGATGATAGGAAGACTTCTTGGGATGGATTCTGGTAAAATAAGTGTAGTGGGAATGGATGTAAATTCTTGTTCTAGCGAAGAGCTTTCAAAAAATCTCTCAATCCTAAGGCAAGAGAACAACTTCACCTCCAAGCTTACAGTCAAACAGCTAGTCTCCTTTGGTAGGTACCCTTATTCAAAGGGCAGACTTACCCCAAATGATGTAGAAATAATTGATAAATATATAGACTTTTTAGAACTTAAAGACCTAAAAAATAGGTACCTAGATGAATTATCAGGTGGTCAAAGGCAAAGGGCCTATGTAGCTATGGTTTTGGCCCAAGATACTAAATATGTTCTCTTAGACCAACCCCTAAACAACCTCGATGTTGCACGATCTGTCTCAATGATGAAATACCTAAGAAAGGCTTGTGACGAACTAGGTAGGACCATAGTACTTGTTATCCATGATATAAACTTTGCTGCAGGATTTTCTGATAGGATTTTTGCTATGAAAGATGGAAAACTTGTCCTAGAAGGCAGTGTGGATGAGGTAATGGATTCTTATACACTTTCTGATATTTTTGAAACCCATATAAATATAATAGACAGCCCACAGGGTAAAGTAGCTGTCTATAGTTAGACTATTAAAAAGTCTTAAACTTACCATTAGAATATGCAAACTTTACATCTTCTGAGGGTTTTATTTTTTTATCTATAATTGCAAATTCTGTCCTAGTAATAGCCGCTATTTTTTCATCATCTCCATAGATTTCACAGTCTACAGTTATAATCCTAGATCCTCTTTTTAAGACTTTTGCCTTAGCATAGATATAATCTGTATCGAAAAGAGGTCTAAGGAAGTGAGTATTCATCGAAAGGGTAGGGGCTGTATATTTCTTCTTAGATGCAATATAACCTGATGCATTATCAGCCAGTGTCATAATTACTCCACCGTGGATAGCACCGATTTCATTATAATAATCTTTTTTTACCTTAGTTCTTAAAATAAGGTTTAAATCATCTATTTCTCTAATTTCTAAATCAAATTGATTACTAAAACTCATAATTTCTCCTTTAAAATAGATTATATTATTATAAATGAAACTTTCATTCTTTTTATGATAAAAGATGAATATTTAGGGTAAATGGTATAATATATAATATTGAGGAGCGTTTATGAAAAAGAAGTATTTAATGATATTTTTAAGCTTGCTAATGGCTTTGGGCCTTACGTCTTGTTCAAATAATAATCAAGAAAGTGAAACTAAGATTTCAAGTATAGGTGACCTTATAAATAGTCTTGATTCCTATAAAAAACAAGAAGAAGAAAAAAAGCTTGAACAAGCTAGGCGTGAAGAAGAAAAAACAAAAAAAATAGAAGCAGAAAATAAAAAAGAAGAAGAAAAAATAGAAGAAAAATTTGCCCAAACAGAAGAAAAACAGGCAGAAAAGGAAGAAGAAAAGCCAAAAAAATCTGATATAAGAACGGTAAAATTAAAGGCCTTCGGAGATATAATGGCTCATATGGCTCAAATTCAATACGCCTATAACAAAGGCGGTGGAGAATATGACTTTTCTGAGCAATTTATCTACATGAAAGAATTTATAAAGGATTCTGATATAGCAATAGGAAACTATGAAACGACAACAAATCCTGATCTTCCTTACGCAGGTTTCCCAAGATTTAATACCCCAGAAGCCTATCTTAGAGATTTGAAAGATACAGGATTTGATATAATCTCAACTGCAAATAACCACTCCATGGATACAGAAATCGAAGGAGTTTTCTCAACCATGGAGGCAGCAGAAGAAGCTGGGCTTGATTATGTTGGATCTTTTAAAAACAAATCAGATAGGATTTTGAGAAAAGAAATTAATGGGGTTAAATTTGCTTTTTTAGCCTATACCTACGGCTGTAATGGCAGGGAAAACCTAGTTGTACCAAGGGAAGAAGTAGAAAACATAGCCTATTTATCAGATGAAGGACAAATCAAAAAAGATATAGGCATTGCCAAGGCTCAGGGAGCAGACTTTGTAGTAGTATATCCTCATTGGGGTATAGAATACCAGTCACTGCCAAGCCCTGAACAAATAAATCTAGGCAGAAATATGATAGAATGGGGAGCAGATCTTGTTATCGGAAACCACCCACACGTAGTCCAACCTGTTGAAATTTACGAAACAGAAGACGGTAGAGAAGGCCTAATAGCCTATGCCCTAGGTAATTTCATTTCTTTTCAAAACTATGAAAACAACAATGATATTAGGGTAGAACATTCACTTGCCCTTGAAATTGACTTAGAAAAAGATATGACAAGTGGAAATAAGAAAATAGCCGATGTGACCTTCCATCCAATTTGGGTAGGAACTTATTACGACGACTACGGTACAAGTATTGTAAACCACCTAGCAGAAGACTTCCTAGAAGGTGGTAAACTCTACGATTATGTAAACGAAAATCAAAGGGCGAGGATTAAACAAGCCTACGACATGACCCTAGAAATCGCAAATACAGGAGTAGAATAATGGCAAATTTTGAATTAAATATCTTAAATTGGGTCCAATCAATAAGGAGCTTACCCCTGGATAAGCTGATGGTTACTATATCATCAGCAGGAAATTTTTCCTTAATCTGGATAGCTTATATATTTATATTTTTGGCAGCAAAGGACCTTAAAAAGCAAGGAAGGATTATGATCTTAGCCTTCATCCTAAATATTTTGCTGGTAAATATCCTAGTAAAAAATGCCGTAGCAAGGCCAAGGCCATATGAAGTAGCAAATTTCACAGACCTATTGGTTCACAAATTATCAGACAACTCCTTCCCATCGGGCCATACGTCCTACGCCGCAACCTTTGCAACAATAGTGACCTTGCTAAATAAAAACAAGGCCCTAAAAGTATTTACAAATCTTTTGGCAGTTTTGATGGCCTTTTCAAGGTTGTATCTCTACGTCCACTTTCCAACAGACGTCCTTGCAGGAGCTGTATTTGGGATTATTATTGGAATATGGGCAATAAAAATATATGATTCGCCAAAATATAATGAAATAAAAGCAAAAATTAATTTACACCAGGCATAAATTGTGATATAATAAATCGGTAAGTAATTATGCCGGTGTGTCGGAACTGGCAGACGAGATAGACTCAAAATCTGTTGTCCTCCGGGGCGTGTGGGTTCGAGTCCCACCACCGGCACCAAAGAAAAAAAGCGTTGGAAAATCCAGCGCTATTTTTGTGCCTATTTAAAGGATTAATCGAATTATAAAAGTTGAGATAAAAAAATGTTACCAACATGGTAATTTCTAAAAATACATATGCTTCTTTACTATGATTATATTAACTTTATAATATTCATATTTATATTATTATCCTTAAAGTCTCCTTTAATACCCTGCTTAAAGCCTACTTTAAGACCCCCTTAAAGATGGCTTTACTATGTGGTAAAGTGTGCCTTAATATAATTAGGAGAAATTATTTGTTTTGAGCATAGGAAAAAGCGAGCACTCTAGCTTGCTTTTTCGAATCGAATGAATCTGGTTTCACTTTTTCTTGTCTTTAATCACTACTTAAACTGATAACAGTAAGGAGCTGAGTTTATGGATAGACTATATTCCTTTTTATTACCTGTCGCACTTGGCTTAACTACTCAATATTTCATCAAGTGGTTAGACGGATTCATTGACAGTGAAAACTAGCCCAAAATAAAAAGACGAGTCGCCGCTCATCTTTTTTGTGATTCGAATGAACCTGATTTCCTTTTACTCAATTTAATTATAATACTAGTCTTAAATTTTTTTCTATATTTTTAATTTAATTTGTATATAGAATTCATTCCGATATCCTGAAATAAAGAAGGATTTTGTGAAAAATACTAAAAAATGTCCAAAGTGCGGATCTCACGAGTTAATAAAAATCCCAGGTAAGGCCGGAGCTTATGGTTCTGGTAATAATATCCCTATTGGTGCGACTACATTTTCCGCAGTGCCAGTTGACAGCTAGCTATGTACTGAGTGCAGGTTTTCAGAAGAATAGGTAGACCTTGATAATATTACAAAGATTGAGAAAAATACGGTGATAAGTAATAAAAAATATATTTTGGGAAACATTTAAAGATGTTTCCTTTTTTTCTTTAAAAATTTTCAAATATAAGTTATACTATAAGGTAGGAATGGATTTTAAACTATTTTTATAGTTAAGGAGATATAATGAAAAAAACTGTTATGTTGATTGATGGGTCGAGTTTGATCTATAGGGCATTTTTTGCCCTGCCGAACTTATCCAACAATGACGGAGTTATGACTAATGGCGTTTATGGTTTTTTGACCATGTATAGAAATGCCTTTGATAAATATAAACCAGATTATGTCCTTGTGGCCTTTGATAGGTCTTCTAAGACTTTTAGGAATAAGGAGTACGCAGACTATAAGGCGACTAGGGATAAGACACCTAATGAACTTTCTTACCAGTTTGGAATTTTAAAAGATGTTCTCGATTCCATGGGGGTTAAGTATACAGATCTTGATGGTTTTGAGGCTGATGATATAGTTGGAACCTATGCGAAAATGGCTAAGGAAGCAGGAGATAAGGCTGTCCTAATCACAGGAGATAGGGATTACCTCCAGCTTGTAGATGAGGATGTCCTTGTTTACCTAACCAAAAAAGGCGTATCGGATACAGTAGAATACACTGTAGAGAAAATAAATGAGGAGTACGGGCTTACTCCAAAACAATTAATCGATGTGAAGGGCCTTATGGGAGATAAGTCGGATAATATCCCTGGAGTTGATGGCATTGGTGAAAAGCGTGCCCTTGATTTTATTAGAAAATATGGGTCTATAGAAAATCTTTATGATAACCTTGACGAGATTTCAGGTAAAAAAACCAAGGAAAATCTCGAAAATAGCGAAGATATTGCCTATATGTCCAAAAAAATAGGTACAATTGTAACCCACGCACCAGTTGACTTTGAATATGACGAGCTAGTCCTAGGCGAGGTCGATATAGAAGGCTTAAGAGAGAAGTTTTCTAAACTTAATTTCAATAAGTTTTTGGAAGAACTTGATGGCGGGGCTAAAGAAACTGAAATCAAAGAATTTTCCTATAAGAATTCTGACGACTTAGAAGAATTAATTAAGTCAGCCAAAAAAACAAAAGAAATCTTCTTCAAGTCCCTTTATGATGGGGACAATTATATACATTCAGAGATAAATACACTTGGAATAAAGACTAAGGATACTGGTACTTTTATAGTTGAACCTAAAAATATAAAGAATTTAAAAGAGATTTTTGAAGATACTGAGATTAATAAGGTTTCTTTCGATATAAAAGAGGAAATTGTACTTTTAGATAAGCATGGAATTGACTTGATAAATCCTTATGATGACTTAATGCTTATGCATTATTTAATCGATCCATCAAGGTCATCCTATGATTTAAAACTTCTAAGCCAGACTTACCTATCTTATGAGCTTGATAATGAAGAGAGCCTAATTGGTAAGGGTGCAAAGAGGAAAAAATATGCTGACATAGATAGTGAAGATTTAGCAAATTTCTTAGCAAGCATGGCAAATGCAATCGAGGACTCAAAAGATAAGGTCTTTAAAAACCTAGCTGAGTACGAAATGGTAGACCTCTATGAAAATATTGAGAAAAAACTTGCAAAAGTTCTAGGTTCTATGGAGATTGTTGGATTTGCAACTGATAGGAAGATCCTAGAAGGAATTAAGGCGGAACTTGATGAGCAAATAGAGGAGCTTACAAAAGAAATATATGATCTAGCTGGTAGTGAATTTAATATCAATTCTCCAAAGCAATTAGGGGAGATCTTATTTAAGGATTTGGAACTACCAGTGATTAAGAAAACCAAAACGGGATTTTCTACAGATGCCAAAGTCCTTGATAAGTTAAGAGACAAGCACCCAATTATAGAAAAAATCGAAAGATACAGGGAAACCTATAAACTTCGTTCTACTTATATAGAGGGGCTTGAAAATGCAATTGACAAAGATGGCAGAATTAGGTCGACCTTTAGGCAAAATATTGCCTCAACAGGCAGACTTTCTAGCCAGGAGCCAAACCTACAAAATTTACCAATCAAAACCGAGGAAGGTAGGGCAATTAGAAAGGCCTTCAAAGCAGGAGATGGTAAGGTTCTTATAGATGCTGATTATTCACAAATTGAATTAAGAATCCTAGCTAGTCTGTCAGATGATAAAAATATGCAAGACGCCTTTAACAATGGAATTGACATCCATACCCAAACTGCATCTGAGGTTTTCCATACACCACTTGATGAGGTTACAAAACTACAAAGATCAGAGGCAAAGGCCGTTAATTTTGGAATTATCTATGGAATAAGCGACTATGGCCTCTCTCAAAACCTAAATATTCCTAGAAAAAGGGCCAAGGATTATATTGATAAGTACAAAGAGTCCTACCCACAAATTAAGGAGTATATGGATAAGGTTGTAAAACTTGCTAAAGAACAAGGTTATATAGAAACATTATTTAAGAGACGCAGGTATGTTCCTGAACTATCTTCAAGGAATTTTAATGTTAGAAGCTTCGGTGAAAGAATTGCCTTAAATACCCCAATCCAAGGTACAGCGGCTGACATAATTAAAATTGCTATGATAGATACAGCAAGCAAGCTTAAAGAAGAAGGTCTAGATGCCCAAATCATCCTTCAAATCCATGACGAAATAATCATAGAATCGTCAGATGCTGATAAGCAAAGGGCTAGAGAAATACTAAAAGAATGCATGGAAGAAGCTGCAAAGCTTAAGGTTGACCTTGTAGTAGATATTGGTTTTGGAGAAAGCATGTATGAATCCAAATAAAATAGTAATTACTGGCACAATCGGATCAGGTAAGTCTGCAGTAAGTGAGATTATAAAAGACTTAGGTTTTGATGTAATAAGTGCTGATGATATCAATAGGAACCTTCTTAAGCCAGGTGAGAGAAACTTTGAGGCAATCAAAAAGGATCCATTTTTTAGAAAGGCCTTTGATGGGGGAAGTCTCAATAAAAAAGCTCTTGCTAAAATGATTTTTGCAGCTCCTGATTTAATGAAAAGACTAAATGGCATTACTCATCCAATAATTGTAGAAGAGATGGAAAATGAGATAGGCAAGCTTTCTTGCAAAAATGTCTTTATTGAAATCCCGCTTTATTACCAAATGGATGTGAAATTCCCGGCAGATCTTGTATTGTTTGTATCTGCAGATAGGGATATCCAAGCTAAAAGACTTGCCCAAAGAGATAGTATTGGAAGCTTTTACGCAGAATCTAAAATCAGAAACCAAGAAAATTTCATGGGTGAAAGAGATGATAGGGAAATTATAATAAATAATAATTCTACTTTAGAAGACCTTAGGGAAAAAGTTATAAATATCCTAAGAATGGAGAAAATTTATGAAAATAATTAAGGGAATAGGAAAGGTAATAGGTTTTATACTCCTTGCAATTCTTGTACTTTTTGTGCTTTGCTATGTAACAATAGCCTACCAAACATCAAGGACTAGGATAAGCTACCAGGATGAAATATATGAATATTCAGAAAAATACGGAGTAGACCCACTCCTTACAGCTTCTATCATAAAAGTTGAATCTGACTTTATGAAAGATGCAGAAAGCCATCAAGGAGCCCAAGGGCTGATGCAATTACTAGATGAAACAGCATCCCATGCCGCAGAATTAACAGGCAAAGAATTTTACCCGGATAAACTATCTGATGTTGAATATAATCTTGATTTAGGCATAGCATATTATGATTACCTCTATAGGTATTACAATAATAGGGACCTTGCCCTTGCAGCCTATAATGGCGGCATTGGCAATGTCGATAAATGGATAAAAGATGGACTTTTAGATCCTGTTAATCCAAATGTTCTAAATATACCATTTGAAGAAACTAGGCAATATGTCACAAAAATTGATGCGAATTATGACGTATACAAGAAGTTCTACAAAAACGGTCTTCCTAGTGAAAAGAGAATGTCCAACCTAAAACAGTTGGCTTTTGATAATTTTATGGTATTTTTGGAAGATATTTTAGCAAATTTAAAATAAACCATTGAGAAATTTCCCGATATAATTTATAATAGATGTATCGGGAAGAAAATTTTTTAAGAAGGAGAAATTTATGGCAGCAAATACCGTGACATTTACACATGGTGTTAAGATGGAAGAATATAAAGAGCTTTCTGAAAATAGTAGCTTACATACAGCAGCTATTCCAAAGCTTGTAACTATTCCCCTAACCCAACATATAGGTGCACCAAGCAAATGTAATGTTAAGAAAAATGATGAAGTTGCTGTTGGAGATCTTATTGGATCTGCAGTTGGTAACTTTTCAGCAAATATTCACTCTTCTGTAGCAGGAATTGTGAAAGAAGTTATCGATATACAAAGTGCCTCAGGCAAAAACTGTAAGGCGGTTGTAATCGATACAGAAGGTTTTGATCAAAGTGTAACTTACACTGAGAAAGAAAACGTAAACTTAAGCCCAGAAGAAATAGTAGCTAAGGTTAGAGAGTCAGGAATCGTAGGTATGGGTGGGGCAGCATTCCCAGCACATATCAAATATTCACCTAATAAACCAGTAGATACTGTTATAGTAAACGGGGCAGAGTGTGAACCATACATCACTTGCGATGATTACATAATGAAAAACTACCCTCTACATATTATAAAAGGACTTATCCAAGTGCTTAAGGCAGTAGATGCCAAAGATGGGGTAATAGCAATAGAAGATAACAAGCCAGAGGCTCTTAAAACTATGACAGAAGCTCTAGAAGAGTTTTCTAAAACAAACAAATTTGATGCGACAATCAAAATAGTAAGCCTTGAAACAAAATACCCACAAGGTGATGAAAAGAGACTTATAAGTGCGGTCCTAAAAAGAGAAGTGCCATCAGGTGGTCTTCCAATGGACGTAGGAGCAGTTGTATCAAACGTATCAACAGTAAATGCAATTTATGAAGCCCTTTTCATGGATAAACCACTTTATGAAAGAATCCTAACAGTAACTGGTAAGACTGTTAAGAACCCACAAAATATGGTCGTAAGAATAGGTACAAGCTTTAATGACCTAATTGAAGAAGCTGGCGGAGCTAATGAAATTGCCAAAGTAATAAACGGCGGCCCAATGTGTGGTATAGCCCAACCTGACCTTGACAGACCAGTAGAAAAAGCTACAAACTGTATACTTGTATTTGATAGCGAAGATGCTTTTATAGAAGATCCAAGCCCATGTATCAGATGTGGTAGGTGTGTAAGTGTATGTCCAGTAAACTTACTTCCTAACTACATCCACAAACATGCCCTAGATGGTAGGTTTGAAAAGTCAGATGAAGATGGAGCGCTAGATTGTATAGAGTGTGGTTCTTGCTCATTTGTTTGTCCAGCCAGAAGGCCACTAGTAGAGGCTATCAAGTTTGCTAAAAGACAAATAAGACAGGCAGGAAAATAGGGGGAATTATGGAAAATAATAAACAATTATTAGTTACAGCTTCTCCACACATTAGGAGTAAAAGAACAGTATCAAATGACATGCTAGATGTTATAATAGCACTTATACCTGCAGGTGCTGTTTCTGTTTACTTCTTTGGCTATAGGGCCTTAGTTTTGATACTAGCTTCTATTGCTGCATGTGTACTAGCTGAAACTATATTTAACAAATGTATTAAGAAAGAAAACTCAATCAAAGACTTATCAGCAGTTGTAACAGGTATATTACTAGCTTACAACGTTCCATTTACGCTTCCAGTATGGCAGCTTGTAATAGGAGCAGTTTTCGCTATAGTGATTTGTAAAATGCTATTTGGTGGTATTGGACAAAACATCGTAAACCCAGCACTAGCAGCTAGAGCGTTTTTGATGGCATCTTGGTCAGATACAATGACAAGCTTTGTGCCAGCAGAAAGAGTGCCAACACTTAAGACTATAAGTGATGTTTCAATGGTTAGTGCAGCAACACCATTATCAGATCCAAAAGCTTACACAATCATGGACCTATTTATAGGCCATATACCAGGATCTTTGGGTGAAATTAGTGCTCTAGCATTACTTTTAGGTGCTTGTTACCTACTAATTAAAAAGGTAATTCATATTAGAATTCCAATAGTTTACATACTAACAACTGTTCTAATGCTTGCTATATTTGGAGAGAAGGTAAGTTTAGACTATATACTTAGACAAGTTCTATCTGGTGGTTTAATCCTTGGTGCCTTCTTTATGGCAACAGATTATACAACAGCTCCAATCACACCAAAAGGTCAAATTGTATTTGCCTTTGGTTGCGGATTCCTAACAGCAGTCATAAGATTATGGGGCGGCTATCCAGAAGGTGTATCATATTCAATCTTACTAATGAACCTTCTAGTACCAGTTATAGAAAAACACACAAGACCAAGAATTTTTGGTAAGGCCAAGGCAAAAAAAGGAGCGAAAAATGAATAAAAGTATTAAACTAGGTTTTAAATTATTACTTATAACTTCAGTTACAGCCCTAGCTCTTGCCTTTACAAACAATATGACCCAGCCAATTATAGAGGCTCGTCAGCAAGAAGAGCTAAAAGAAAGCTTGGCTGTAGTATATGAGGCAGACAGCTACGAAGAGCTTGATGTTGACGCGCCTGATACAATAGAAGTAGTATATAAGGCAGGCGACGGCTATGTATTCCAAATCCTTTCATCAGGTGGTTATGGTGGCGACATCGAATACCTAATTGGGGTAGATAGCGACCACAACATAACAGGATTTGCTCCACTAAATCATGCAGAATCAGCTGGATTCGGTGCAGATATGGAAGAAGATTATTTCAAAGAAGGCATGGTTGGAGTAAATATGGACTCAGAAGTTAAGGCAAGTGCAAATGGCGGCGAAAACGAAATTATAGGCATCTCAGGTGCAACAATTTCTACAAACACCATCCTTAAGGGTATAAATGACGCGCGTCAAGTACTTGAAGGCTTAGAATAGGAGTTAACATGGAAAAACAAAAAGCAAACAAACCAAAGGTAAATTATGGCAAAATATTTACTGATGGTATTATAAAAAACAACCCTGTCCTAGTACAGATGGTTGGTATGTGTTCTGTACTTGCTATATCTTCATCACTTATAAACGCTGTAGGTATGGGAGTATCAGTTACATTCGTACTTGTAATGAGTAACCTTGTTATATCATTACTTCGTAATTTCATCTCAGATGAGATAAGAATTCCATCATTCATAGTAGTTATAGCAGGATTCGTAACTATAGTACAAATGCTAATAAAAGCATATGCACCAGCCCTAGATAAGAGCCTCGGAATCTTTATCCCACTTATAGTTGTAAACTGTATAATCCTTGCTCGTGCTGAAGGTTTTGCTAGCCAAAACGGTCCAATTCCATCAATTGTAGATGGAATCAGCCAAGGTCTTGGTTATACAATAGCCATATCAATCCTTGCCTTCTTCAGAGAACTTTTAGGATCAGGCACACTTTTTGGTATTGGTATAATTCCGGAAGAGTACACTATAGGATTCATGCTTCAACCAGCATCATCATTTATAGTCCTAGGTCTAATCTACGGAGCCTTCAATGCCATTATGAACAGAAAAAAGAAAGTTAATTAGGAGTTATTATGGCAGAATTATTTAAAATTATAATAGCAACTATATTCGTATCAAACTATGTACTCGGACAATTCTTAGGTATTTGTCCAACCCTAGGTGTAACAAGTAAGGTAGAAACTGCAAGAGGAATGAGTTTTGCGGTAATATTCGTAATTGTTCTTTCAACAATTATTACTTGGTTTATCCAACATTACATATTAGAAAAATTTGGTATTGAATATTTACAGACACTAGTATTTATATTAGTAATAGCATCTCTTGTACAAACAGTTGAAACAGTAATGAAAAAAACTATGCCAGCCCTATACGGAGCTCTTGGTGTTTTCTTACCGCTAATAACAACAAACTGTGTAGTACTTGGTGTAGCTATAAAAGCAGTAGACCTATCATATGACCTAGTTCACTCAACAGTATATGCATTTGCTGCATCAATTGGTTTTATGATTGCAATTGTACTACTTGCTTACCTAAGAGAAAAAATCGAATACAATAATATACCTGAGTCATTTAAGGGAGCACCAATGTCTCTTATAACCCTAGGTCTAATGGCTATAGCCTTCATGGGCTTTGCAGGTTTAGCATAGGAGGTAAGAATGGAAAATTTATTATTACCTGTAGTAATACTTGCCATAATGGGTTTTATCTTTGCGGTAGCCCTTGGCTTTATATCAGAAAAGTTTCATGTTGAAAAATCAGTAAAAGAAGCAGCAGTTAGAAATGCCCTACCAGGCGCTAACTGTGGTGCTTGCGGTTTTCCTGGATGTGACGGACTTGCAGAAGCAATCGCTAAAGGCGAAGCGCCTGTAAATGCTTGTGCCATTGGTGGGGCAAGCACAACAGCAGCAGTTGCAGAAGCTATGGGAGTAGAACCTGTAGCATCTGATAACAGAAAAGTAGCCCTAGTACATTGCAATGGTACATGTGAAGCAGCCAAAGACCAATATAAATACCAAGGCCTTGAAGATTGTAGGGCTCAAATTGCTCTATTTGGCGGAAAGAAAGCCTGCGACTATGGATGTATAGGATGCGGAACTTGTGAGAAAGCTTGTCCATTTGATGCAATACATGTCATAGACGGTGTTGCTGTCGTAGATAGGGAAAAATGTGTAGCCTGTGGTAAATGTGTAGAAATATGTCCAAAAAATATTATCGATCTTGTACCATTTAAGCAAACTCATGCTGTACTTTGCTCATCACACGATAAGGGCAAGGATGCAAGGGCTAAATGTGCAAACTCATGTATAGGTTGTACAATCTGTGCTAGAACCTATCCAGAAGCATTTGAAATGGATAACTTCCTATCAATAGCTCAAAATATTGAAAATGTTGACTATGAACTTCTAAATACAGCTTGTGAAAAATGTCCAAACAAATGTATTACAATTTTTGAATAAAATTTAAATTAAGACCCTCAGGGGTCTTTTTTTATTGACTAAAAACCATATAATATAAGCATGATTTAATTATAAAATATATAGATAGAAATATTAGAGGTATATATATGAAAATAAGAAAAGGTGATATAATTGTAATTCTAGGCCTCATAATTATAAGTTTTGGCCTAAATTTTGCAATTAATAGAGCTATCGTGGGAGAAGAAGGCGATATGCTTTTAGTCGAACAAGATGGCGTAGTAATTAAGAAACTCCCTATGGACGAAGATACAGAGTACAGGGCCGAATACGGAGGACACTACAATACAGTAGTCATTAAAGATAAGAGAGCCTATATAAAAGAGGCAGACTGTCAGGATCAGATTTGTACCCATATGCATCCTATTGAAAAAGAAGGTCAGACTATAATTTGTCTGCCTAATAGGTTATACTTGGAATTAGAAAGCAAAGGTAAAGACGAAAAAGACGAAGACGCGATAGATAAGGTGGTGAACTAATGGGGAAAAATATAAAAGAATTAACTAATATAGCCCTACTTGTGGCCCTAGCTCTCATAATTTCTCTTATTGAATTGCAAATACCCATGCCAGTGCCAATACCAGGTGCAAAACTTGGACTTTCAAATATAATAATATTAGTAAGTCTTTATTTTTATGGATTTAAAGCAAGTCTTACAATTGCCCTACTTAAGAGTTTTATGCTGGTACTGATAACAGGTGCTGTCACCTCATTTTTCTATTCAGCTGCTGGCGCTATTCTTTCATCAATTGCAATGGCCCTTGCCTTAAAATTCCACGACCGCCTATTTTCATTTATAGGGGTTAGTGAAATCGGAGCCTTTGCCCACAACCTTGGACAAATTATAGTAGCAGCTATTATTATGGAAAATATTAAGATGTTTAATTATTTTCCACTTTTAGTACTTGTAGGAACCTTTAGTGGATTTTTTGTAGGACTTTCTTCAAACTTTATTATAAAGCACATGAAAAAATTGAGTATCGGAGAAAAAGCATAAGTGAAACAGACTATCAAGGATATGAAGCTTACAGATAGGCCTAGGGAAAAACTTATAAAACTAGGCCATGATAGCCTTACAGATAAAGAACTTTTGGCTATTATAATATCTACAGGCACTGATAAGAAAAATGCAATTGAGCTTGCAGGTGAAATACTAGATACCTTTAGCGAAGAAGCCCTTCTAGAAATTGAAGTAGAGGAGCTTAAAAAAATAAACGGGATAAAGGAAGCTAAGGCTTCTAAAATTGTGGCAAGCCTTCAGCTAGGCAAAAGAATTAAGGAAAGTATTTTAAATAAAGAAAAATACACCATCACTTCCAACGAAGATGCCTACGAGTTTATAAAGGACACTATAGCTCTAAAGGATAGGGAATATTTTTATACAATCTTACTTAATAATAAAAATGAAGTAATCTCAAAAGAATTAATTTCGATTGGCGACTTATCTTCATCAATTGTAAACCCAAGGGAAGTGTTTAAACCAGCTATAAAAAGATCGGCAAAGTCGATTATTCTTGCACACAACCACCCATCCGGTAATCCAAGTCCATCAAAGGCAGACCTAATGGTTACCCAAAGGCTTATAGATGCTGGAGATATCCTTGATATAGGTGTCCTAGACCACCTCATTATAGGTCACGGATCATATGTTAGTTTAAAAAAAGATAATTATATATAGGAGAACAGGATGAAATTTCAAATGATTGCTAAAGACTTTGCCATAGATCTTGGCACTAGCAATATTTTAGTATACAAAAAAGGGGAAGGTCTTATAATAAATGAGCCATCAAGCCTTGTATTAGATGAGACATATTCCAAGGTTATGGCAATAGGTCAAGAAGCCAAAGATATGCTTGGCAAAACCCACGACGATATTCAAGTAGTAAAGCCAATTAAAAACGGAATTATAACAGACTTTAACTTAACAGAAGCTATGCTTAATTACTTTTTTGGCAAGGTAAATGTAGGCTTTAGTTTTATTCAACCAAGAGTTGTAATAGTTGTACCATCAGGTATTACTGATATACAAAAACGAGCTGTAGAAGATGCGGCCCTACACGCAGGTAGCAGAGACATAATTCTAGTAGACGAATCCCTAGCAGCAGCCTATGGCATGAACCTAGCCCCAGATGAGCCTAAGGGAATTTTACTTATAAATATGGGTGCTGGCACAAGTCAAGTAGCAATAATTGCTCTAAATGGAATAGTTGTATCAAACACTATAAATAAGGGGGGAGACTATATTGACGAAAAAATCGTGGACTTTTTTAGAGAAGAAAAGGGTCTTGAAATAGGGAAAAATACAGCAGAAAAAGTAAAAATAAATCTTGCTTCTTTAAAGATTAAAGATGGCAATAACGAAATAGAAGTAGATGGTAGAGACCTCCACGATGCAAGACCAAAAACAGTAAAGGTTATGTCAAGTGAGATTGTTTCTTGTGTACTTCCTTTTGCTGACGAAGTCTGTGATATGGTATTAGAAACCCTTGAGAAAACTCCGCCAGAAATATCATCGGATATAAAAAGAAATGGATTTGCCTTATCCGGTGGTTTAAGCCAATTATCAGGCCTAGGGGAATATATAGAAAAGAAAATAGGATTAAAATCTTACCACTCCGAAGAACCGTCTACAGATGCTATTCTTGGAGCGGGAATGATTTTAGAGAATCCTGAAAAATATATGAAGTATCGTAAGTAGGTAGTTATGGCATATAAAAGAGTAAAAAAAGATAAAAAACCGTATGTATTAACAATAATTGGGCTTATCCTACTTATCTTGATTTCTAGTCAAACCGAAGGCTTAGCTCAAACAGGCTCAAACCTTGCAAATACCATATTTAGTCCATTCGAAAAAGTGACCTATTCTATATCATCAGCTATAATTGAACAAATGGAAAGAACAATAGGTTCTAAAGAAACTCGCGAGCAGGTCCTAAAATTAGAGGCTGATAACAGAGCCCTAGTTATGGAAAACGCAAGGCTCATTGCAGCTATAAATAGGGAAGATTTCCTAAAAGAAGAAGCAGAAGCTACTAAGGGTAGTGAAAACAAATATATCAAGGCAAAACTTGTAAATACAGATGTAAACTCAATGACAACTCACTTTCATATAGATAAGGGAAGTGTAGATGGGATTGAAGTCAACGACATAATTTTGCAAGCTGTCGGAGATAGCAAATACTACACAGGCCTTGTAGGCAAGGTCACAGAGGTCTACAATACTACAGCTAGGGTTGAAACAATTAATTCTAGCGAAAATGACGTATCTTTTGTAAACGCTAATTCCGGTGATTATGGAGTAATTGATATTTTTAACAAAAACACCATCCAAGGCTATATGATCGACCTAGAAAGTAAGATTAATGAAAAAGATATTCTCCTAACAAGCGGACTTGGGGGAATTTATCCGTATGGTATCTATATAGGAAGGGTTGCAACAGTTACCATGAGTGAAGATTCACTAAGGAAAAATATAACCATAAAATCACCAGTAGACTTTTCACACCTATATAGGGTTTTAGTTCTAAAACAAGATAAGACCTACTTGTCAGATAGGAAACCTGTTACAAAAGAGAAAAAACAAAAAGAGGGAGAAATATATGAATAAATTTAAAAGTTTTCTTATACTTTTTATAAGTTTTGTATTGCAGACCTCTATTTTCTCTAAAATAGATATTCTAGGAGCTAATGTTAACATAATGATACCAGCTGTAATTGCCCTATCACAAATTTTGCCAAACAAAACTGGAAGAGTGGGAGGTCTTGTAGTTGGACTTTTTGAAGACTTTCTTTTTACAAGCCTAATCGGAGTTAGGGCCCTATCCTACTACCTAATAGGAATATTAGCTTCTGGTAAAATTGTAAAAGTATCTAATAAAAGCAAGCAAGAGGGTGTAGTTATTTCTATACTGGCAACACTATTTAACTTTTTACTAGTAAATGGTATATATTATCTATTTGGTAAAACATTTGAATCCATAACAGTTTATTTTGGACTTAGGTTATTTGTAGAAGCTATATTAAACTCTGCTATTTACTTAATCTACTATCTAATTATCAAAAAAGTAATGTATATACCAACTTATAGAATTTAGAGGAATTTATGAAAAATAGAAAAGAGAATAGACTTATATTCATCCAAGTTGTAGTCGTCTTATCTATTCTAGTAATCGTCCTTAGACTTTTTAATGTAATGGTCTCTAAGGGAGATTATTACAGAGACCTATCTGATAATAGAAAGGTCAAGGAAGTGGACGAACTTGCAAGCAGGGGCAATATCTACGATAGGGAAGGTAGGATTCTGGCAACCTCTGTCCCATCTTTTGCAGTTAAGCTCTACAAAGATGAACTCATGGATCTAGATGAGGATAAGAGGGTAAATCTTATATCAAATCTAGTAGACATACTAGAAGAAGACGGGGTAAACTACACCGAAGATTTTAATATCAAATTAAATACTTTTAAATACAAAAAGGATGAAGATTATTTTACCAAAAAAGAGATGCCCATAGAAGCTGTAGTAGATAAACTTACAGAAAATGACCTTATAGATGAGTTTTTGTTGTCATTTTATGAGGAAGAAGGAGTCAAATACGAAACCCTAAACACAGCCATCCTTGCCCTTAAGAAAAGAGGGATAGTCGTACCAGTCCATATAAGCCAGAGTGAAGGAAAGCTTAAGGTAGAATATAAGAAAAATTATGAGAAAAAATTGGCATCCATAGGCTATAGTAAAAATGATGACCCTATAGATGTTATCTTAGAATCAGTTGGCGAAGATAGGTCGGTACTTTTATCAATCCTACAAAATTCTCATGCAAGGCTACTTGCTTATAAGATATTAGAAAACCATAAGCTTCTGGGCAACCTAACCATGGACTCTTTTGCCATAAAAAGTGACCAAGATCTAATAGAGAAAAAAGCCAGACTTCATAAGGTATTTAGAAAAATCAGTCTAAATTCAAAGCCAGCTGATGACTTCTACCAAATTGTAAAAAATGCTACAATCAAGGAAGTTCTCACTTCTGCCATGGTAGATGAAGATGGAACATATGTAATACCAGCAAATATGCTGATAGAAGAATTAGAAAATAAGGGAGTCTACGCCAACTTTGAAACAGAAGTTATCACAGAAAGCAAGGATGATAAAAACCAATACTCAGTTAACCTAAGGTTTAAAAACCCACAAGCGGGTACAGCAGTAGACGAACTTGCAAGGCTTGCTGATGAGCAAGGCCTAATAAAGCCCCTTGTTTTATCAGAATATGTAAAGTACATGGCACAAAATGCCAATACCCGTAACAATATTTATCCAAATATAGATATTACAGAAGATGACCCAGAAAAGTGGGAATACACCTTTACACATGATAAAAAAGATTTCTACACCCATTATGCAAACAAGGATAAGGCAAATTCTACAAAAGAAATTGTCGATATCTTGATGAAAGAAGATGATGGAGAAAAAATCCTTGAATACCTAAAAAAAGTCAACAACCTAGATAGATTTAACGATGTAAAGGCAGTTGGGATCCTAACTATAGACAATACCTTAAATAGGCAAGGTAGCTTCGGCTATAGGCCAATAAATATTGTCTATAATCTTGATGAATCTACAGTACTTAAGATCGAAGAAAAAATAGATTCTGCCTCCGGTATAGTAGTAGAGACTATACCTATAAGGTCCTACCCAAAAAGGAACCTTGCAAGCCATGTCCTAGGCTATATGGGACCTATTGCTACAGCAGAGGAAGTAGATAAGTATGTGAACGAAAGGGCCTATTTAAGAGATGAAATAATAGGCAAAACTGGTATAGAAGAATCCTACCAAGACAATCTTAAAGGAAAAAACGGTAGATCGCTTGTGACAGTGGACTCCTCTGGAAATAGGCGTGAGACAATCTCTCAAACTAAGTCCGAACCAGGTGATGATGTTTACTTATCAATAGATGCAAAATTACAAAAACAGGTGGAAGAATCACTGAAGGGAGTATTAGAAGCTTTAAGAGAAACAGGTTTCTATGAATCAGAATATGGGTCTTTTAGGCCATATAAAATAGCGCCTCATGCAGAAAGTGGGGCTGTAGTAGTATCTGATGTCAAGACTGGAGAAGTTCTAGCTCTTGCCTCATATCCAAACTACGATCCAAACCTATTTTCTACAGGTATATCAGGATCTGACTGGGAAGCCCTCCAGGTAGAAGATAGCGACGGACCACTTGCACCAAGGCCAATGCTTAATATAGCAACCCAAACTGCGGTTATGCCAGGCTCTACCTTCAAGCTAGTAACAGCTCTTGCAGCATTAGAAAAGGGCCTTGATCCACTAGCCATTAATAACTGCCACGGCTTTATGGAGATAGGAAATAGGAGATTTTCTTGCCTAATCTATACTGAAAGTGGTCTAACCCACGGAGAAGAAAACCTCTATGGAGCTATAAGAGATTCTTGTAACTACTATTTCTACACCCTAGCCCTTGGGGAAAACCCAGAAGACGGTGATAGCCTTACAACCAAGCTTGAGCTAAACGACATAAGAATAGCAGCTGAAATGCTTGGACTTGATAAACAAACAGGCATAGAAATAAATATTCCAAGGGAAGCTAAGGGTAATGTACCATCAATAGGCAAAAAAGTTGAAGTTACAAAGTTGATGTTAAAAGATTACCTAGATAAAAACCTAACACTTTTCATAAAGGAAGGGGTTAAAAAATCTAGGGCAGACTTTGAGCAAGATATAGCTGATATTGTGAAATTTACAGACAATCCAAAAGACTGGTCAAGAAAGGCAATCATAGACTTCTTTGATGAGAGAGGTTATGATGCTTTGGTTGTACCAGAAGGTCAAAGGGCAGGTATAGCTGATACTATAAAATACACCTACCTAAACCAAGCTGAATGGGATATCACAGACATGCTTAACATCGTAATAGGCCAAGGACAAAACGCCTACACTCCTATTCAGATGAATAGAGCAATCGCAACCCTAACAAACGGTGGCTACCTAAACAAACTGACTCTCATAAACAAAGTGAAAAACCACGACTCTGGAGAAATTTTATTTGAAAATGTTCCGGAAAATGAGAGAATAGATATCAAGGATAAAAAATACCTAGAAGATATCAAATACGGAACACTTTTGGTTAGCCAGAAAAATGCTGTATTAAACCAGTTACCAATAGACATAGGTATAAAAACCGGTACAGCAGAAGTAGAAGGTAAAAACCCAGATGGAACAGACTATGATACCTACGCTTGGATGGTAGGGTTCGCACCTTATGACAATCCAGAAATTGCAATTTCAATAGTCCTAACCCAGGGTGATACATCCTACAACGCATCACCAATCATGAGAGATATTATCGCAAGATATTTTGACCTTAACGTAGAGATGATAAATGCAGAAGCTACTGCAGAGGATATCCAAGACCTCGGTGAATCAGCTACAGACGATGGCCAATAGATAAGAGGAAAATATGCAAATATATTTAATAAATGGGAAAAATGATATAGGCAAAACTGACTTTGCCGTAAATCTAGCAGAAAGACTGTCAGAAAACAAAAAAGTCCTGCTTACATCCTTTTTTAGGGATGAAAATTCAAATATAGAAGATTTTTTCAAAAAAGATGGCATGGTTAGTTATGATATTTCAGATTATTTCCTAAAAATATGTGATTTAGATAGGGTAATAGTTAACGAAAATAACAACTTAAGCTTTATAATAGCACCACTTGTAGAAGATAAGTATGAGTTTAAGGTAGATGATGTCTATAACTTATTAGACGAAGTAGAATCAGATATCATAATAATAGACAATCTTGATCTTGCAATAAAGGATGCGATAAAAATAGACATAATTAGTAAAGAAGATACCGACAAAGACTTAACTTCTGATTATTATTTTATAAATCGCGCTGATGATTCCTTTGACCCACGCCCTATAAAGGATAAACTAGAAGGCAAAAAATCAAAATACCTTGGCTATGTTAAAGAAAATGAATATTTCAAAAAAGTAATAGATAACCTAATAGCAGGCCAGGCTGAGCCCATTGAAACAATCGGATTTTTTGAAAAGATTAAGAGAATATTTAGCAAATGAGAATAATATACGAGGATAAA
>JBHWRC010000045.1:0-18897 GCA_043426375.1 Anaerococcus sp. | reverse complement strand
TCGCAGGATGTCTCACTGTTGCCATAATGGTTCTTCCTACAATTATAAGGACAACAGAAGAAGCAATTCTTACAGTCAACCCTCTCCAAGCCCACGCATCACTTGCCCTTGGAGCTACAAATATTCAAACAATATTTAAGGTTGTTTTGCCAGATGCAATGGATGGTATCCTTGGCGGTATTTTCCTATCAACAGGTAGGATTGTCGGTGAATCAGCTGCCCTAATTTTCACCATGGGATCTGTACCAAATATACCAAAAGGATTATTTAATTCAGCAAGAACAATGGCTGTCCACATGTACGTCTTATCCAGCGAAGGATTTCACGTCAAGGAAGCCTATGCGACAGCAGTCCTATTATTAGTTTTTGTAACACTAATTAACTTTGTATCTACAAAAATAACTAAAAAAATCGTAAATTCTTAGGAGAGATAAATGGATCAAATAAAAACAGAAAAATCTGTTTCGGAAAAAGACCTTGAAAAAAAGGCCATGAAAATAAGCGAAAGAAATAGACAAATATTTAATGATAGAAAAGTAATAGACACACCAACACAGATCTTAGTCAAAGACCTTAATCTTTGGTATGACGATTTCCAGGCCCTAAAAAATATAAATATGGATATTAAAAAAGGAAAAATCACTGCCTTTATAGGCCCTTCTGGATGTGGGAAGTCAACAACACTTAAATGCTTCAACCGAATGAACGACCTTGTTGATTCGTGTAGGATAGAAGGTTTAATAGAAATAGAAGGTCAAGATATATACAAAAAAGATGTAGATGTCGTAAATCTTCGTAGAAATGTAGGCATGGTATTTCAGGCACCAAACCCATTTTCTAAATCAGTCTATGATAATATAACATACGGTCCAAAACTAACAGGAATCAAAGACAAAGATGAGCTTGATCATATAGTAGAAAAATCCCTAAAGGCTGCAGCTATTTGGGATGAAGTAAAGGATAAATTAGACCAAAAGGCCCTATCTTTTTCGGGCGGTCAGCAACAAAGGATTTGTATAGCAAGAACACTTTCAGTAAATCCTGAAGTAGTACTTATGGATGAACCAACAAGTGCTCTTGACCCAATTTCAACAGCAGCTATAGAAGAGCTTATGGGAGATCTTAAGGAAAAATATACTATAGTGATTGTAACCCATAACATGCAACAAGCTGCAAGGATTTCAGATGAAACAGCCTTCTTCCTTACAGGAGAAGTCATAGAAATGGATGAAACTATAAAAATATTTGATAATCCATCTGATAAAAGAACCGAAGATTATATTACAGGAAGGTTTGGATGATGAGAACAAGGTTTACAAGTGACTTATCTACTATTAAAAATATGAGCGAGGAAATAAACCAGCTTATATTAATATCTTATGATAGGATAGACTTATATTTAGAGAATAACAACGAAGACAATTTAGACCACATAATTGAACTTAACGATGATATAAGAAGTGGGGCAAGTGGTATAGAAAGACTCTGTTTTGAGCTCCTTGCTCTCCAACAACCAGTAGCAAAAGATCTTAGGCTTATACAAATGGAAATAAAGCTTTCCTCAACACAAAAAAGAATAGCAAGCCACCTTGTATCGGTTGCTGAGATACTTAAAAGCTATAGGTTATCAGATAAGGAAAAGAGCCTGATAAAAAACTTTGTAGACAATCAAAAGTCAATGTCAAAAGATGGTATAGATGCCTTTGTAACTGATAATAAAGAATTAGCACGTGCTACTATAGACAAGGACGAAATAAACAATAAAGTATTTGTAGAAGCAATCACCTATGCAGCAAACGAAAACAAAAGTGATAATATAGGTGCGATAGAACTTGCAAATAAAATTTTGCTATTTAAATATTTTGAAAGACTAGGAGATAGATTAGCAAGAGTAGCTGATTTAGCAACGAGGTTATAAATGATATATGTAGTTGAAGATGATATGGCAATTAGAAATTTAGTAACATATGCTCTTACAGAAAAGGGTTATGAAGTAAAAAGCTTTGAAGATGGACATTCTATTGTGGAAGAAATAAGGGAAAATCCATGCGAGCTTTTACTTTTAGACCTCATGCTTCCTGGTAAGGATGGGGTAAGTATACTAAATGAAGTAAGAGAATTTTCTGATGTGCCAGTGATTATCCTTACAGCAAAAACGGACGAATTTGATAGGGTATTGGGTCTAGAAAGTGGGGCAGATGATTATATTACAAAACCATTTTCAATTCTTGAGCTCTTATCTAGGGTCAAGGCTATTTTACGTAGGGTAAAAAAAGAAGATACAGACCATCTCAACTTCAAAAATCTCACAATAAATACCAAAAAAAGAACAGTTAAAGTTGATGAAAAATTAGTCGAGCTTACCTATAAAGAATTTGAAATGTTAAATTTGTTTATGAATAACATAGGAAATGTAATCACAAGGGAGGATTTTCTCCTTAAAATCTGGAGTTACGACTACCAGGGAGAAACGAGGACTGTAGATGTCCACATAGCAAGCCTCAGATCTAAGCTAAATAGTGCTGGAAAATATATAACAACTGTTAGGAACTTAGGTTATAAATTTGGAGAAATATGAAAAGACTAATCAAAAAACCACTGATTATTACAACAACCATAGCGATTATTTTAGCTATGGTTGTTACTTTATACACTAAAACAATTAAATTAAGCCTTTTTTACCTATTGGTGACTATAGCTCTCTTATACCTATCCCATCTCTACATAGACAAAAGGTTAGATAAGTATGCTAGAGAGATATCAAAATTCGATAGGTATTATGATTTTGACCATATTGGAGAAGACTTTGAAGATGTGGGAAAAATTTACAGGAATGTCCTAAATAAGAATATCAAATTAGAGAAAAACATCTCCATACTAAAAAGACGTCTAGAAGGTCTTAAAAATATAACTTCAAATATGGAAGAGGGCTTTGTAGTCTTTGATGCCAAGGGTGATGTGGAGATGATGAATGATTCTGCTAAGAAATTCTTAAATACAAACGAAAACGTTAGGATAGATAAGCTAATAGACGATACGGAATACAAGCTCGCATTCAAAGAAGCAAGCATATTATCAAAGCCTAGAAGCCTATCTCTTGACCTAAATAATTACCATCTAAAAATCTTTCTAGACCCAATTTATGAAGATGGAAATATGGGTTTTGTTGTAATAATTATAGACAACTCAGAATCAAGAAAGGCAGAACTAATGAGAAGAGAATTCTCAGCTAATGTTACCCATGAACTTAAAAGCCCACTTACCTCTATAAATGGCTATGCAGAGCTTATAGCAACTGGCATCGCTAAGGAAGAAGATACTAAGAAGTTTGCCAAAATAATTTTTGATGAAGGTAACAGACTTCTTCAAATCATTGACGATATTCTTAGAATATCAAAGCTTGATGAAAGAGGAGTCGAGCTTGAAAGGACCTATGTGGACGTAAAAGTAGAAATGGATACCATAGTTGATAAGTATAAGCATCTTTCAAATAAGAAGAATATCCATATTATAAATAGGCTATCATCCTATAGTGTCTACACTGTAAAAAGTTTGTTTGTAGATCTTCTTTCAAATATTTATGAAAATGCAATAAAATATAATAAAGAAGACGGGTCGATAGAAATTTCTTCAATGCTCTTAGGAGATTCTTTGAGAATTTTTATAAAAGATACGGGTATTGGAATAGCAAGTTATGATTTAGAGAGGATTTTCGAAAGGTTTTATGTCGCAGATAAATCTAGAGATAGGAAGATAAAATCAACTGGACTTGGGCTTTCTATAGTCAAACACATTGCAGATTTATTAGGATTTGAGATAAGCCTTGATAGTGTACTTGGCGAAGGCTCAAGTTTTATCATTGATATTCCGATTGATAATTAAAATTAAACTACGAAGGCAAAATAATTACTAAAATTTTTGCTTTCGTAGTTTTTATATTGATATTTACTTGATCTTGAGAAAATTTATAAAGAACTCTATGGTCTTTATTGAAATAAATTGTTATATTTGATACAATCATATTGAGAATATAAAAAGGAGAATATTATGAAGGTAACTATTTGTTCATGCGCCAGATGTACAGCTCACGGAAATGAATATTTGCATGATTCCGCAGAGATTGTAAAAAATGATATGGAAGTTCTTTATGAAGTAGAAGATTTAGGAGAAGTTCCTGAAATAGAAATAGTTTATAAAAATATAATGGATGAAGTAGAAGATTCCAAAAGAAATGCGCCTATTTTAAGAATAGATGATGAGTACATATTAAAAGCCAAACCAGAAGTTCTAATGGAAAAAATGTATGCAAAAATTAAAGTTGTTAGGGATCAAAAAAAGGCAACAAAGAATAAGTAAGTGAAAATATAGGTTAGTTGAGGTATTAAATGAAAGAATCGTACATAGACATATTAAATATTAGAAGGATGGCCTTTGAGGCAATTGCAAAGATTGCCTACGAAAATAGACCACTTACAGATATCGGTCTTGAAGTATATAATATTCTTCCTGGTGAAGAGGCTTCCTACAGAGAAAATATCTTTAGAGAAAGAGCGGTAATGGGCGAAAGACTTAGGATGTGTATAGGCCTTGATGCCAGAACTGCAGATAAAACAGAAGCTATCACAGAAGGTCTTTCTGAAATGGACGTGGATAGAAGAATTTACCATCCACCATTAGTATCAGTAATTAAGATTGCCTGTGAAGCATGTCCAGAAAACAAAGTTACAGTTACAGACCAATGTCACGCTTGTATTGGTCATCCTTGCGTGAATGTTTGCCCTAAAAACGCTGTAGAATATACAGCCAAGGGTGCAATAATCGACCAAGAAAAGTGTATCAAGTGTGGTAAGTGTGTAGATGCTTGCCCATACAATGCAATAAACCACCAAAAAAGACCATGCGCTGAATCCTGCGGTGTAAAGGCAATTTCATCTGACCCACTAGGTCGTGCAAAAATTGACGAAGATAAGTGTGTGGCATGTGGTAAGTGTATAATTTCTTGCCCATTCGGAGCTATTTCTGATAAGAGTGAGATCTACCAATTAATTAAATCCTTTCAATCAGAAAGAAAAGTTTATGCTGTAATCGCTCCATCATTTGTAGGTCAATTTGGCGCCCACGTAAGCCCAAAACAAATCAGAGAAGCCATTAAGCTACTTGGATTTGATGATGTAATAGAAGTAGGACTTGGTGCAGACCTTACAACACTAAATGAAGCTCATGAATTCTTAGAGCTTGTACCAACAGGAGAGATTCCGTTTATGGGAACATCTTGCTGCTTCTCATGGAAGTCAATGGTTAGGAAAAATTTCCCAGAAATTAACGATAAGATTTCAGAATCTTCTACACCTATGATCTATTCAGGTAAGCAAATGAAAAAACTTGATCCAAACTGTGAAGTAGTATTTATTGGACCATGTATTTCTAAAAAGCTTGAAGCCTTAGAACCAGAAGTTGCGGAAGTAATAGACTTTGTAATTACCTATGAAGAGCTCCTTGGTATGCTACTTGCAAAAGGCATAGAGCCAGCTGATATAGAAGTAGAAGAAGAATTTATGGATGCATCTGAAACTGGTAGGTACTACGCAGTAAGCGGTGGTGTTGCCCAAGCTGTTGAAAAGAGAATCCATGAAATAAACCCAGATATAAAGGTAGAAATCGAAAAGGCAGAAGGTCTTCATGATTGTATGAAACTGGCAAGAATGGCAAAACTTGGCAAGATAAATGGCAAGCTAATAGAAGGTATGGCCTGTGTGGGCGGTTGTGTCGGAGGACCTGGTACAGTTGTCGATGAGAGAAAATCTGGCAAGGCTGTTAAAACATTCTCACAAGAATCAATCTTCAAATCACCAGCTGACAATACAAATATACCTAAAGAAGACAAACCAGACGATACAGTACTTCAAAAATAATTTATGAGAACCTAGAAAACTAGGTTCTTTTTTTGCAAAAAAATAACGAAATTATATAAAGAAAGCAAGTAGAAATTTGTAAATACTAGCTCTATTAGATATAATATAGGCATAGATTTATAAGAGAGGTAATTATGGGTCAGACTACATTGATGCTCATGATCATTACCATTATCTCCAAAGTTTTTGGCTTTGTTAGAGAAGGGGTAATGGCTTATTATATTGGAGCAGGTGATCTAAAAAGTATATACACAACAGCAAATACCTTACCAGTAGTTGTATCAAACTTTGT
The DNA here is from genome assembly GCA_043426375.1 of Anaerococcus sp. Taxonomy (GTDB): domain Bacteria; phylum Bacillota; class Clostridia; order Tissierellales; family Peptoniphilaceae; genus Anaerococcus. The sequence goes on along the minus strand of JBHWRC010000045.1, from coordinate 12,693 downwards.
GGCTATGGGTATTATTTCAGGTTTTATACCTATATATAACAGGGCGAAGAACGAAGAAGGCGAGGAAGCTGCAGAAGAGTTTACATCAAATATTTTTAATATCCTAATGCGCTTTGGCCTTGGAGCAGTTATATTTGGTATAGTTTTTGCAAGGCCATTTTCAAAAATTTTAAGCCCATCACTTGATGGTGAGTGGCTAGATCTTGCAACAAACTATACAAGAATAATGATGTTTGCAGTTTTTGCCTATCTTTATTCGGCGATTTTTAGGGGATATTTAAACCTAAAGGGTAATTTTTTTGATCCCTCTATAACTGGGATTTTGATGAATATAGTAATAATAATCTTTACTGTCATTACGGGTAAGACTGGCAATCCATATTTTCTAATTGTAGGTGCTTTATTAGGTAATGTTCTTCAATATATTTTATTCCCAAAAGCTGCAAGACAGGCAGGCTATGAGCATAAAAAAATTATTGACATCCATAATAAATATGTTAGAAACCTTATGCTTGTTGCTGTACCCATAGTAGTTTCATCAGCGGCAGGAGAGCTTTCAATCATAGCGGACAACTCAATGGCATCTTACTTTTTTGGTAAGGCCGCGGTTGCAAAATTATTTTACTCAAAGACCATGCTTACTTTGATAACTGGTGTAATTACAGTATCGGTAACCACAGCTATTTTCCCAAAAATTGCATCTTTCGGCCAATCTGGCAAGATATTAGAGATGAAAAGCTCGATATCATCAGCAGTTGTCACAACCTTAAGTCTAGTCGTGCCAGCAGCTGTTGGTATGATGGTTCTTTCAAAACCAATTATTGAGCTTGTATTTGAGAGGAATGCTTTTACAAATGAGGATACAATTATAGTTGCAAGTCTTTTAGCAGCCTACGCCCCATATGTAATCTTTCAGTCTATGACAGACGTGGTTGATAGGGGATTTTATGCAGTAGGAGATAGCAAGACTCCGGTCATAATTGTTATTATCCAGCAGATTTTAAATATTATTTTCAATTTAACTTTTATAAAGTATTTTGCTATGAGAGGACTTGCCTATGCGACAGTTACATCAACTGCTATTGGTTCTATGATGATGATTTATAAATTTAGGGATAATTTTGGATCTTTTAAATTTAGAACAAGCCTTCTATCTATTATAAAAATAGGAATAGCAACAGCTGTTATGGCCTATATTGCTCATATTACTTACGGATTTTTATCGGTTAGGATTAGCCACTTAGTTTCAATCTTTGGAGCTATAATACTTGCAGGTCTAACCTATCTAATCCTAATATTATTTGCAAGAATTCCTGAAGTTATGGACCTTGTTAATCAGGTTTACCATAGGTTTTTCCACAAGGAAGATAAGAAAAGGCGAGCCCAAAGAAGAAGAAAACCTAGATATTCTGATATAGAAATCGAAGACTCTGATGATGAGTATTAGTTCTATTTATAAAGTATAGCCTAGGTTAAAACTTTAAAATATTTTAAACTAAAAAGATGGCCTTAAGCATCAGCTTAAGTTGCCATCTTTTTACATTTTCATAATTGTATTTTTCATAAAAATTGATACGATTTTGGAGAAATTTTCAAGACTCGTTATCCTACAGAAATCAGAACCGTATATTAGTTTGGCATTTTCTATATCTTCTTCTTCTCCAGTAAATACGCCTAAAACAGAGATTTCTTCGTTTTTTATATTTCTTATCTCCGTTGCCGTATCTCTTACAGCAAGCTCTCCTACATATTGCTCTTTTTCTCTAAGTTTTATTGTATTTATATTTGCCTTTTCGTCATTTGGCTTACCGTCAGATAGGATGATTACAATATGTTTTTCGTTGTCTTTTGTCTTATCTATAAGTTCGTTTAGGACTTTGAAGGCAAAACCGTCCCTATTTGATCCGGAGGCAAAGTATTTAAAAATCTCTTTGTTGTTGTGTTTTTCATTATAGTCTCTAAAAATATTAAAGACTGTATGGTCTCTAAGGGTTGAAAAACTCATGACTCTGATAGGAATACCTACCTCATCCATGGCATTTTCTATTATATAAGCTTGGTTTGCAATTATTTCTTGCCTATTATGCTGACTTGCAGAAGAATCTAAGAGCAAGTCGACTTTGAATGTCGAAATATCGTCGTTTTCGATATTATCAAAAATATTGAAATCTTTTAAGACTACTGCCTTCCAAGCCTTGGTGGAATCGACTATACCATAAGCCTTGCTTATTTCTGAGAAATCTTCATAGTTTGCTATGGCGTTTTTGATTGTCTGGGAAAGTTCTTTGATGGATCTGTTGTTAATTGCAAGGTTTTTTTCAATATAGTCCTTGTTTTTCTCAAAAACCTCATCCCTGTTTTTTTTATAAAATTTTGCATTTGGGCTATCAGTGTAGACTCCCTTTGTGAAATAAAGGCTTTTTCCAGAATGAAGACCCTTTGCTAGTTTATTTTCGAGAGACTTTATTTTCATTTCTGGATAGATAGATTTTCCATAGAAGTCTTCTATAAATTCATTGGTCCCATGATAGCCTTCCTTATCCGCATTTAAGAGAATTAGGTGCCTATCCATGTCATTTTTTTTCTCTTCAAGAAAGATATTTCCGGTAAATTCTGCCGATCCTATATTAAACTGGTCCTTTATAAATTCATCTGAAAAATCATAGTCTTTGGAATCTTTTTTGTCATTTTTAAATTCTTTAGGCTTTTTATCCTTAATCATCTCCTTGAGGAGAGATTCATTTTCGGTTGATTTTTCAAAGGTAAAGTAAGTCTTAAAAACCTGGTTAAGTTTTTCAATTAGTTTTGTTGTATCAAGCTCATATATAGAAAAAACCTTATTATAAATTGACCTAAAAAGCGGGCTTTCTGTGATGGGTTTATTTAGTACCTTCCCATAATATGCCTTTTCCATTTGTTCTTTGAGGTCATTAGCTTCATGAAAATTGTATTTACGAAGAGTTTTTCTCGCGTAATCTATTCTTAACGATTCAATAACTAGATTATCTTCCTTTATGGTCTTATATGCTATATCTTCCATAAGTAGATTTGCCATAAGCTTAAAGTCTTCAAAAAAGGGACTTTCTGCCCTAAGATAATCAAAATAAGAGTCGAGGATATTAAGGTCAAAGGTCTTAATAATAAAACCCTTGCTAATATTCTTGTAAACTTCCTCCATAGGATAGGATTTTTGTGGAATAAAATCGTATTTTTCCGCAAAATCCCAAATTATGTTATACTCTCTTATCTTTTCAAAATTCTCAGTCATCAAAGACACTCTCGTCTATTTTTTCTGGAATTTTTGTTTTGATTAAATCAAGAACTAAGTCTTTTTCAAACTTATCAAAAGATTTATTGACAAGGCCCATGCTTATGGCATCAAAGGGATTTAGGCCAATCTTCATGGTTTCTATAGCACCGATAAGACCTCTTAAGTCAACAGCCTTAGTTGATATTTCGTTATTTTCACTCTTTGTTTGTAGGGAAATAAACATGTCGATAAAGGCTTTTCTGTATTTTTCTTTTAGGTTTGGAAAATTGTCATGAAGTAGGGTATCTAGATTTGTTTTACTAATATTTGGCACATTTATTATCATAAATCTTGAAGCAAGAGCTTCATTAAGTTCGCGAGTACCCACATAGCCGTAGTTCATTGTACCTATAAATCTGGTGTTTGGATCAAGATTTATCTTATCAAATCCAGATATATCTATAAGTCTTCTGTGATCTAAAGATGCGTGAAGAACTGAGATTGCCTCATTTTTTGCCATATTAATCTCATCTAAGACTGCAAATCCACCATTAATAGCTGCTTCATATATTGGTCCTTTCCTAAAAGTAACCTCGCCATTTTTGAAGGTATCAGCCCCAATAAGTGATGCAAAATCAGTATTTACATGAAATGAAATATTGTAGGTTGGTCTTTTGAAAAGATAAGAAAGGTTGGATGCTAGTACGTTTTTGCCGGTAGCCTTTGCCCCTGTAAGGAGAATGTTTTTTCCTGCAAGAAGGGCGGCAATAGCTTGTTCTAAAACTTCCTTGCCATAGTATTTGTACTCAGGCTTTATTATCCTATCGTTATTTTCTAGACCATTTTCTTTTCTATATTCTTCTAATTGTTTAATTAGTATCTCGTCTATATTTTGTTCTCTTAAATATTCTATCATATTACACCTCGGCTTTATTATACATAAAATTTTAGAATTATCATCAAAAAATCTAGCTAAGTATTAGAAATTGAAAGATAAAAAAATAACTATTCTTGACATAGTCCCAAATGGTACTATAATAACTATATTAAACAAATACTTATGAAGTTTAGAGAAAGAAGGAAGCTTATGAATTATGAATTAGATCCAATTTTCTCTATTTTTTCTTTGCTGAGATATGCAAATGGTCTAAATAGGGAGAGAGCGAAGTTTTATGGGGTAAATGACCTAGAAACTATAATCCTTATCCATATTGGCCTTATGAAAAATCCTAGCCAAAAAGATATTTCAGAAAAGCTTGGTGCACCAAAACAGACTGTTAATAATATCATTAAGAGTCTTGAAGAAAATGGGCAGGTTGACCTAATTCCAGATGAAAATGACAAGAGGATTAGGATTCTAAGGCTCACTTCCAAGGGAGAGAAAAATAGGGACGCACGAATAAAACCAATTGTAGAATCTAATAAGAGAATTTATGAGAAGTTAGGCGAACAGAAAGCAAGGGAGATTAGAGATAATCTAAAGCTTTTTAACGCCACCATTAGAGAAGATTTTATAAAGGAGTATGAATGAATAGTATAAAAGAATTTTACAAGTCTTTTTCCTATATCAAAAGATATTTGGGAGAGTTTAAGAAAAATCGAAATATTTCAAGAATTTATACAGTTTTTGAAACTATTTTAGAGCTTGCAATTCCTTCTATTATGGGTCTTACCCTAAATGAAGCTGTCAAGGGAGAAAACTTAGAACTTGCCATAAAATATGGGATTTTGATGGTAATTCTTTCCCTAATAACCATGTTTTGCGGAATGCAGGCGACTAAAAACGCTGGTATTGCCTCATCAGGTATGGGAAGAAACGCAAGGGTAGCTCAATTTGAAAGTATCCAAAAATTTTCTTTTGAAGATTTGGATTATTTTGGAGTCCCATCACTTCTTACTAGACTATCATCAGATACACAGCAGATTACATCTTCCATGTTTATGTCAACTAGATTTGTAATTAAAACTGTGGCTATGGCTATTGTGGCCTTTGTTTTAGCCCTTAAATCTAGTCTAAAATTGTCACTAATCTTTTTGGTGGCTGTGCCAATCTTGTTTGCTCTTTTGATGGCACTTACAACCTATGCCATTCCAAAATTTAGGAAGGCTCGCTACCAATACGATAAAGTAAACCTAGTTATAGAAGAAAACCTCAAAAATATGCGTGTTATAAAGGCTTTTTTTAGGAAAAAATACGAGCTTGATAAGTTTGGAATCCAAAATGAGAAGATGTATGAATACGCTGACGGATCTCAAGGGCCAATGTCCTTGGTTTTCCCAACCGCTAACGTAATTTTGTTTTCAACTTTTGTGGCAATCACTTACTTTGGTGGTATTGAGATTATAGAAGGCAGGCTTGAAGTAGGAGATCTGGTTGCCTTTAATATGTACGCAACAATGCTTCTCGGTGCATTCATTGGAATGAGCATGGTTCTAACCCAGTTTATGTCAGCTTCCCCTGGTATTACGAGGGTTGTTGAAGTTATAGCAAGAAAACCATCAATGAATGATGATAATAAAATCGAAGGTTTAACTCTTTCTGATGGGTCAATTGACTTTGACAATGTGTCTTTCAAGTATGAAGAGGACTCTGATTCCTACCAGCTTGAAGATATAAATCTTCACATCAAAAGCGGTGAGTCGATCGGTATTTTAGGGCCGACAGGTTCTTCAAAATCAACCCTAGTTCAACTTATACCAAGGCTTTATGATATAAGCAAGGGGAGTCTAAAAGTTGGAGGAAATCCTGTCGAATCCTATGACCTAAAGACACTTCGTGATGATGTGGCAATAGTTCTACAAAAAAACACCTTATTTTCAGGAACAATTGCAGACAACCTAAGATGGGGAGATGAAAGTGCGAGCGAAGAAGAAATTGAGCTTGCAGCAAAAATTGCCCAAGCGGATGGCTTTGTAAGAGAAAGACACGATGGATACGATTCTGTCCTAGGTCAAGGTGGTACAGGCGTATCAGGTGGTCAAAAGCAAAGGCTAACCATTGCCCGTGCCCTTCTAAAAAATCCAAAGATCTTAATTATGGACAACTCTACATCAGCTGTAGATACAAAAACTGAAACAGCTATTATAGAAGGAATCAATGATTACAACAAAGATCTAACTAAGATAATTATTTCCCAGAGAGTTTCATCATTTAAATATGTGGATAGGATTATCGTTATGGATGAGGGAGAAATTTCTGCTATCGGAAGTCACGACGAGCTTTATAAGACAAACAAAATCTATAGGGAAACCTACGACATACAAAATCAAGGAGGTGGTGACGATGAGTAAAGACTACGAAATTTCTAAGAAAAAAGAAAAAAGAAAAATTCCCTTTGCTTCTATAAAAAGACTCTTAGCCTACCTTTTTGAATACAAATGGCAGATGGCTCTTATAATCATTTGCGTAATAATATCAGCTCTTACACAAATTTGGGGAGTAAACATGCTCCAGCCAATTATAGATAATTATATCTTAAAATCGGATGTGGGAGGACTTAAGGCGGCAAGTCTAAAGATGGGAGCGATTTATGCTGTATCAGCCCTTACATCATTTATCTACTCAAGACTAATGATAAGGATTGGCGAAAGATCCATAAGAAACATAAGGCAGGAATTATTTGCAAAAATTCAAAAAATGCCACTATCTTTCTTTGATACAAATAAATACGGTGAAATCATGTCAAGATTTACCAACGATACCGACGTTTTAAGCCAAGCCTTGGCAAACACTGTCCCTACTATAGTTAGGGCAACAATTATGTTTGTAGGTACAATCATCGTAATGTTTAGGCTAAGTTTTAGCCTTACCCTTACAATGATTCTTGGCCTTGTCGTTATGATCCCGATTCTTTCTAAGATAATTTATAAGTCATCTAGATCTTTTAGAGAGGGCCAAGGAAATGTATCGACACTCCAAGGTTTTTCAGAAGAAACACTCTCAGGTCAAAAAGTTGTTAAGGTATTTTCTAGAGAAGAAAAAGTCCTTGATACTTTCAAAAATAAGGCTGAAGAAGTTAGGATTTCCTTTACCAGGGCCAATACTCATGCTGGTAGGATGATGCCATTTTTGATAAATATGGTAAATATTCTTTATGCTCTTATTACTGTTCTTGGTGTCTACATCACAATCAAGGGTAATATTAGTGTGGGAGTTTTAGCAGCTTTTTTATCAAATATCAGGCAAATCCAAAACCCAATTACAAATGTCAGCCAGCAGGCAAACTCTGTTTTCCAAGCTATGGCAGGGGCTGATAGGATTTTCGAGATAATTGATATGGGGGTTGAAGAAGATACAGGCTTTATCGAACTTGTCCACGCAGTAGAAAATACTGATGGTTCTGTTAGAGAATGTGATGACCTTACTGGCCGCTACGCTTGGATGTGGGATGATGGCGACAGGAAGCATTATAAGATGCTAGAAGGTAGGCTTGAATTTAAGAATGTTGATTTTTCTTATGATGGTAAAAACAAAATCCTAAAAGATATTTCCTTCTATGCAGACCCAGGTGAAAAAATCGCCTTTGTAGGCTCTACTGGGGCCGGTAAGACTACTATTACCAATGTAATTACAAGATTTTATGAGATTGATTCTGGATCTATTATGGTAGATGGAATAGACGTTAGGGATATAAGAAAAGATGCCCTAAGGCGTGCCTTTGGTATGGTCCTTCAGGAAGTAAATCTTTTTACAGATACAATCGAAGGCAATATCAGATACGGAAGGTTAAGGGCAAGTGATGAAGATGTGAAATCTGCAGCTAGACTTTCTGGTGCCCATTCCTTTATAAAAAGACTTCCAGAAAAATATGATACAGAAATTCACGGTGATGGCTCAAGCCTATCAGACGGCCAAAATCAACTTATTTCAATATCAAGGGCAGCAATAGCAGAACCTGCTATGCTAATCCTAGATGAAGCGACTTCATCAATAGACACTGCCACAGAAAAAGACGTTACAGAAGCTATGGATAATCTAATGGCAGGATCAACTTCAATAGTAATAGCCCACAGACTATCAACCATCCAAAACTCTGATGTAATCATGGTTATGGAAAAGGGAAGGATTATAGAACGCGGTAACCACGAGAAATTAATAAAAGAAAAAGGCACCTACTGGCAGCTATATACTGGTAAGCTCGAGCTTGAATAGAAGATATCTAGAAACTATTTACTTTGTAAAATCTTTTGAGATTTAAAATTTGAAAATCAAATTAAGACCTAAGCCGGCTTTTTGAGTCGGCTTTAACTTTACTTGTTTTTCTTGACCAAAGAGGGCCCGAGAGTTATATTATATGTAGTTTAAAGGAGAATAAATGGAGAAAAAACCATTACTTAATAATTATTTAAAATATTTAATTCCAACCATCACAACCATGACACTTTTTTCAACCTACACCATGGTGGATGGTATTTTTGTTGGAAGAGGCGTGGGCAGTGAAGGACTTGCAGCTGTTAATATTTCAATGCCTTTTGTGACTTTAGCCTTTGCCTTTGCTATATTAATCTCGATCGGGTCTTTAAATCTCATAGCCCATGAAAAGGGTAGGGGTAATAAGGAAGGTGCTGACGAATTTTTTAGTTTGGGAGTGACAATATCTGCTGTCTTTGCCTTAGGACTTTCAATTTTAGGCTTTATTTTTTTAGATCCCTTGGTGAGATTTTTGGGGGCAAGTGGCCATATGATAGAAATGGTTAAGGAATATCTATCTGTCCTTATTTTCTTTTTGCCATTTTATCTAACATCTTATGTGTTTGAGATAATGGTAAAGGCTGATGGTAGGCCATCTCTTACAACTGGTCTTATGATTTTGTCAGCTTTCACAAATGTAGTTCTTGACTATATTTTTATCTTCAAATTCCATTGGGGCTTGTGGGGAGCAGCTGTTGCTACAGGTTTTGCTCAGACTCTTCCTACTATTGGTTATTTGATATACTTTTTATCAGCAAAGTCATATCTAAAGTTTAAGAAATTTAAGCTTAAGGCCTTTATGATTAAGGAAATTTTTTCCTACGGATTTCCAGCATCGCTATCTGAGCTATCCACAGGATTTTGTATCCTAGTTTTTAACCTTGCAATTGGCCATACTTACGGCGAAGTAGGTCTTGCAGCTTTTTCTGTAATTGCTTATGTGATGACCTTTGTTGTAAATACTATGCTTGCAATTAACCAATCAACCCAGCCATTAGTGGGCTATTATTATGGGGCAAAGGAATATGATAATATTCCGATTTTAAGAAGATACATGCTCATATCAGTAGCAGTACTTTCCATTCTTATGGTGGGCCTTATAGAAATTTTCCCAGGTGTTTTTATAAATGTATTTTTAACTGATGTGGGTAGTGAATTTATGGCCTTTGCATCAAAATCACTCAGGATATTTGCTATTAGCTTTCTAATTTTAGGCTTTAATATAACAAATGGGGGATATCTCACAGCTGTTGGTAAGCCAAGATTTGATTTTGTTATTACCATACTTAGAGGCTATGTTCTAGTGGCTATTTTTAGCTATGTAGCGACTATTTTTATGGCCAAAGAAGCAATCTGGTATGTCCTAATCGTATCAGACAGCCTAACAATGCTAGTATCCTTTTTCTTAATAAGGCTAGAATTGCAGGAACTAAAAAAAGAGAAGAGAATCCATTAGGATTTACTTCTCTTTTTTACTTTCAAATTTTATTAGTTGAATTTCTTTATTAAAAAATTTATTAGTTGAAAATTTCAAAAATATAAAAATTCCAATGGTAACTGCCGATGTAATTGCAATCATGACTGCAATTTGATATTTAATTGCAACTGTAGGTACTATTCCGCCTAGGATTTGACCTGTCATCATGCCTGGCAAAGAAATAAGTCCCATATTTTTCATGGAGTTTAAAGTAGGCATTATTGCAAGATCAAAGGCATCTTTATTTATTTCATCCATTGCCATATATGGCTTGGCTCCAAGCATTAGTGAACCTTCAATTTTAGTCCTTTGATTTTCTATACTTGATAAAATTGCCTTTAAGGCAAGGGCTATAGCGCTCATAGTATTGCCCACAATCATTCCTGCGATTGGTATTAGGTATTGGGGATTATATAAAGGTTCTGGCCTTATAACAAGAATCACAAAAGCAAGAAGGCTTGCGAGAGATGATATAACCATTGCAAAAATTATCACAGGAATAATTGTTTTGGGCAGGATATTTTTTATTGGTCTAACAATATTATAGATTGCTGAAGCTTCCATAAATAAGATCATTAGCAAGGTAAAAATTAAGGACTTGGAGTCAAATATGTAAACTAAGATAAAACCTGCTATAGCAAGCTGGATTGTCATCCTAAGTACGCTTATAATAATATCCCTATTTCTATTTATGCCATTAAGACTGTTAAGGATTATAGTTATTAGGATAAAGCCATAGGATAGAGCCATATCACTAAGGGATAAATTAATTACTTCCTGGTTCATTAATTTTTCCTCCTATTAGTTCTATAAGCTTGTTAGCATATTTTTGTGCGATTTTTTCTGAATGAGTCACATAAATAATAGTTTTTCCCTTAAAATTTTCTATGAAATTTTTTATAACAATATCTTCTGTCGCAGAATCAAGGGCAGATGTAGGTTCGTCTAAAAGATATGTATCCTTATCTAGGAGGATTAGCCTTGCAATTGCAACTCTTTGCATCTCTCCGCCAGAAAGTTTCTCTATATTTGAATCAAGATCAATACCGAGTCTTACTTTATTAAGAGTTTCTTTTAAAATTTTATCATCAACTGAGCTTTTATTTTGAAATTTCAGACCAATCAAAAGATTATCTCTGACAGTATTTTGATATCTAATCACATCTTGGCCAAGCATAGGAATTTCTCTGCGAAGCATGATTGGATTGATTTTTTTAATATTTTCACCCTTATAGTATATTTCGCCGCTTGTTGGGCTTTGCATTTTGTTTAACATTTTTAAAAGGGTAGATTTACCAGAGCCTGAAGGGCCAGTGATTACTGTTACTTTTCCTTCATTTATCTTTAGATAGGGAATATCTAAAATATCTTTAAATTTTATATTTTTTAATTCAAACATAGGTCACCTCTTATTTATAATAGCTCATTTTAAACTATTTACAATAAAACTTGACAAGTTATAAAACTTAACTTATAATATAAAAGTAAGCTTAAGTGAGAAGTCCACTGGGATTACAAAATAAATAAAAAAAGTTAAAAAAGACTTTACAAAGTGAATAATAAGTGTTATAATGTATTTATGCGGATGTGGCTCAGTGGTAGAGCATCGCCTTGCCAAGGCGAGGGTCGCGAGTTCGAATCTCGTCATCCGCTCCATTTTTTATTAAGGCGCCATAGCCAAGTGGTAAGGCAGAGGTCTGCAACACCTTTACCCCCAGTTCAAATCTGGGTGGCGCCTCCAAAACTATCCCCAATAGGGGATTTTTTTATTGAAAGGATTTTTATGCTACTTATTTCCTATAAGGCAAGTGATGATTTCAAAGAATTTTTAAAAGCAAAGGGTTATCAGTATTTAGAAACTATTCCAAATCCTAATTTAGATCCAAGGATTGCTGACCATCCTGATTTGTCCTTATTTAAGCTAAATGATAATAGTCTGATAGTTGATAGGCAAGTTTTTTCATATTATAAGGAAAATATAAATGGAATCAATCTTATTGAGGGAGAAAGTGTAGGTAACAAATATCCACAAGATGCCCTTTATAATATAGTTAGGTATAAAGGATACTATATCCACAACGATTTTACAGAAAAAAATATTAGAAAATATTTTTATGATAATAATATAAAACAATTAAAAGTAAGGCAAGGCTATACCAGGTGTTCCGTGATACCTCTTTCTGATCTTTTGATAAGTCCTGATTATGGCATTTATAAATCATTAAAGGATAAGATAGATATTAGGCTTGTTGATAATGATTTGGTAGAGCTTGATGGCTTTGATCAAGGTTTCCTAGGAGGGACATGCGGTCTAATCGGCGATAAACTAATTTTTACTGGTGATATCTCTAAGCACAAAGCATTTCCAAAGATAAAAGAAATTTGCAATGAGGAAAGTATTGAAATAATTTTTCCTAAAACGAAACTCATTGATTTAGGCTCGATTATAGATATATAAGTCTTCTTTTTTGGGAGACTTTTTTATTTGTTTAAAAACCGTATAATGTAGCTAGTTAATAAGACATAGGAGAAAGATATGAAAATAGTAAAACCATCAACCATAGCCGGTGTTATGGAGCTTTTGCCAGAAGACCAGCTTGCCTTTGATAAGATGAAAAACATTATAGAAGAAACTTATAAGAAATTTCAGTTTTTGCCTATAGATACACCAGTTATTGAGAAAAATGAAATACTCTTTGCCAAAGGTGGCGGAGAAACTGAAAAGCAAATCTATGAAATAGCCTCAGAAACCCGTGATATGAGCTTGAGATTTGA
>JBHWRC010000044.1:0-7378 GCA_043426375.1 Anaerococcus sp. | reverse complement strand
TCATTTTCAGACTCAGACATATCAGAATAAATAATAATGCAAATACGTCCATAATAATTGATGGCAAAATCGGAGACCTGCTCAGTTCGTTTTTAACAATTGCCTTTTGAAGCATCTGAATAAAATCATTATTACACCTGTCAGGACTGTCATATGTAATGATATTTTCAAAATTGCGGCATATGACCCCATTGTGCATCTGAATATTTCCACTCTCATCAAAATCAAGTTTTTCGTTCTTATCAATTCTTCTGTAAAAGATCGAATCTGTATAAACCATTTTCACAATATCTCCTTTAAATATTCCTTGCAGATATTATAAATTTTCTTTGTAAAAATAAAAATTCCCTGCAAACACTCCCTTAGAGTCTCTGCAAGGACTTATTTTATAGATGATCTGGACTTGTAAATTTTCGGACTGGTGTTGATACAACAAGGATTGTGACGTTTTTTGATGTATCATTTGACCAGTTGTGCATTTTCTGAGAACTATAGTGGGCACAGTCGCCTGGATAGAGATAGTGCTTTTCACCTTCATAAGAAAAACATAAAATCCCTTCTAAAACATAAACGAATTCCTCGCCCTCGTGCTTGTATTCAGTGATCTCCCCCCCTTCTCTTTGTGGAAGAATGGTAATTTCTCTGACATAAAAACCATTGGTATCTTTTGGCATAGGAATTGTTCTTTCTATGTTATAAGAGCCCATTATATTTATATTAGTCCTATCAAACTTCCTTATAATTACAGATTCCGCCTCTTCATCGGACTGGAAAAATTCACCCATGCTCACACCCAGAACTTCGGTGATTTTTCTTAGAGAGTCTACAGCAATATTGGTAATCCCTCTTTCAAATTGGGACAAATAACCAGTTGATAGGCCGGTTTCATTGCTCAAATCATTTAGGGTAAGGCCCTTTTCCATCCTTAAATTTCTTATCTTATTACCTATACTAGTATCTTCCACGCTTTCCTCCAAGTCTTTACCAAGCCATTTTTATATAAATATACCTTTTTTCCTGAAAAGTAAAATCATGATAGTTTTTATAAAAAAATTAAACTTTTATGAAATCCCCTCATATTTTTCATATATATGAAATTATTTTACAAATATACAAAGCCAGATAGTCTTGCCCTGGCTTATTACCCTATGGATTTGGTGGGGATTTATAGCTAGGATATCACCTTCTTTTAGGTCTATGATATCTCCTTCGACTTCAAGCTTTGCCCATCCCTTTTCAATTTTTACCATTTCAAGTTCTTCTTGGTCATAATAGTTTGTAGTTTGGCCAAGGGAAGTAGTTCTTACTACTTTTATTTTCTCATTTTCAAAAATGAGGTCTTCTATTTCTCTACGGTCTGAAAATTCTAGGTTTTCAAAAATATTGTAAATATCCATTTATAAAATTTTAGTCTTCTAGGCACATTTGGTAGATTTTTTTGACATCTGCTGGCACTAGCTCTATGAAGCCCTTTATAGAGCCTTTTTTGCCACAAGCCTTTTGGGCCATTTGGTCGAAATGAGTTTCATCTATGCCAATTTTCCTTAGGTTAGAATCAAGTCCTAGGTCTTTGAAGAAAAAGTCTTTTATCTTTTCTATGGTGATTTTGGCTACTTCCATCTCGTCTAGGTTTTTATCTATGTCAAATACATTTACACCTAGCTCATAAAATCTATGGGAGGTCTCTCCATTTAGGACATATTCCATCCATCTTGGGGTGAGGATTGCAAGGCCTAGGCCGTGGGTGATGTCATAGAAGGCCGATAGTTCGTGTTCGATTGGGTGAACTGTCCAGCTTGCCGAGCTTGATGCAGAAATAAAGTCATTTATAGCCCAAGAAGATGCCCACATCAAATTAGCACGGGCCTCGTAGTCTTCTGGTTTTTCTAATGCCTTTGGTCCGTAGTGGATGACTGTTTTTATGAGGGATTCCATTATCCTATCTAACATGTACATGGTTCCGTCCACATTGAAATAAGTTTCAAAGATGTGGGATAATATGTCTGCAGCACCTGCCGCTGTTTGGAATTTTGGAACGGTGTAGGTGATTTCCGGATTTAGGAAGGATACTTTTGGCCTTGTGTCAGCGTGGCCTGATGAAAGTTTTTCTGTTGTTTCTGGGTTTGTAATTACCCCTCCACAGTCCATTTCTGATCCTGTAGCTGCCATGGTTAGAACTGTGAGGAGTGGAATAGCTGGGCTCATTGGTTTTTTCTCTGAGATAAATTCCCATGGATCGAAGTCCGCACAGGCACCTGCCGCCATAAATTTGGACGCATCTATGGTTGATCCTCCACCTACTGCAAGGATAGCACCTATGTCATTTTCTTTTATAATCCTGACACCTTCTCTTACAGAGTCAATCCTAGGGTTTGGCTCGATTCCAGCAAGCTCAAAGACTTCTATACCAGCACCCTTAAGCTCTTTTATAACCTTATCATAGACTCCATTTTTCTTTATAGATCCGCCACCGTAGCTTAGTAAAATCTTGTCAGAGTATTTTTTGGCTTCTTCCCCTATATAGTCTAGGGCGTCCTTACCAAAGTGTATTTTTGTACCTATGTCGTAAGTGAAATTTTTCATAAATTCTCCTCTCTTCTCTATATTTCTACCCCAAAGTTGGCAAATGAAAAACTCCTCTCGATTTTTATCGAAAAGAGTTTGTATTTTTATTTATTTTATTTGTTTTTGCAAAAATACTCAAAATCAAAAATCCTATACCTATTCCTACTATTAGTCCTCTGGCAGAATCTCCTAAAAGTCCTTTTTGACCCAGGATTAGTGATAGGATTATGAGCATAAGACCAATTATTAAGCGACTTTATTTATCTTTTTTCATCACTCAGCCATTCTTTCAAATTCTATAGAGAATTTTTTGAGGATTTTCTTTTCTAATCTTGATACGGTCATCTGGCTTATGTCAAGGTTTTCGGCTATGTCGACCTGGGTTCTGCCTTCATAGTATCTTAATTCTAGGATTTCTTTTTCTAAGTCTGTAAGTCTTTCCTTTGATTTTTCAATCATGTCCTTAAGCTCAATTGAGTCGAAGTTTTTATCTTCTTCTCCAATTATTTCAGCCAGGTCTATAGAATTTTCTCCCTTTTGAACAGTATATTTCATATCTAAAGACTGTGGCGTATAGACCTTGCTAGCTTCCATAGTTTCTAGGATTGTCTCTTCGTCTTCTCCTAGATAATCTGCAATATCAGATATAGTTGGCACTCTCTGAAGCTCTTGTGGGAGAATTTTTTTTGCAGTATTTATCTTCTTATAGAGGTTTTGGATACGTCTTGGTACCCTAATTACCCAGCCCTTATCCCTAAAGTATCTCTTTATCTCCCCCATTATTGTAGGGGTAGCAAAAGATGAAAAAGCATAACCTTTGCTTGGATCAAATCGGTCTACTGCATTTATAAGACCCAGACTTGCTACCTGGTAGAGGTCGTCTTTTTCGATTCCCTTACCCACATATTTATTTGACAGGATATCAACTATATACATGTGCTCAGCAATCAATTCGTCCCTTAGTTTTTTATCTCGAGTCTGGTAAAATTCTTCAAATTTCCTGTTGATTTCATCCTTGTGCTCTTGGCTGTTTTTTGGGCTAGACATGAGAATTCCTCATAGTAATTCTTAGAAGATCACCTTCTATCTCAATCTCATCAGCTAGGGCCGATAGGATTGCATCTCTCATAGCAATAGATTTTGCGTCTGTCTTTTTATCTTCGCCCACTACTTCTATAGAAAGCCTATCTTCCCCTACAAGGAAGGCTAGGTCTAAACCGCCCTTGCCCATCTTGTAGTTTATAGCCTCACTTAGGAGGACCTTAAGATCTTCGATTTGTTCTATGTCGAAATTAAGGTCTGAGGCAAGGCCTGCCACAAAAAGCCTCAAAGATTTTTGGTAATGGTTATTTTGTGGGATTTTTATACTAATCTTATCCATGTCTACTCCATATTAAAAACTTCTGTCAAATCAGTAATCTTAAAGAGTTTTAAGATATTTTCTTTAGGATTTATTATTTTGACAGTATGGCCTTTTTCATTTATTAGCCTATAGATTTTCATGAATAGACCCAGACCTGTAGAATCCAAATAGTCAAGGTCTGCTATATCTATAATCAAGTCCTTATCGATATTTTCTATCTCAAGTCCTATGAAGTCTCTAAATTCATCCTCTGCGTATATGTCAAGATCGCCCTTTATTTCTACTAGCTTATAATCGTCTTTATCGTAAATCGTACTTTCAAACATCTTTTTCCTCATATTCCAAAATGTTCTAGTATGTTGTAACTGATACGATAGCATCTTCGCCTTTTTCTAGGTTTTTAAGCTTTACACCCATGGTGTTCCTGCCTGTAGTTGATATGTCTCTAGCACTTAGTCTAATCATATCTCCCTTTAGAGAAACCATCATTATATCTGTGTCGAGGTCTACTGGTAGGGTATCGACAACCTTGCCGGTCTTTTCGTTGACCCTATGGCATCTTACACCCTTGCCTCCCCTGTTTTGATTTTTGAAATTGTTGAAACTTGTCTTCTTGCCAAAACCATTTTCTGTCACAACTAAAAGGTAGGTTTCATCTCCCTTGGTGTTCATGCTGACAACTTCGTCACCTTCATCAAGTCTGATTGCCCTAACTCCCATAGCGGTTCTGCCCATGGTCCTGACATCTTTTGTATTAAACTGGATTGTCATACCATTCTTACTTGAGATAATTAGTTCTTCATCTTCTTCGATTTGTCTTACAGATATTAGCTTATCCCCATCTCTTAGAGAAATGGCAATTATTCCGTTTCTTCTGATATTAGTGAAGTTTTCTGCCTCAGTCTTTTTGATTTGGCCATCTTTGGTTTGTAGGACAAGTTGGCTATTTTTTCCAAGTTCTGAGAGAGTAATCATTTCAGTGATTTTTTCACCACTATCAAGGTTTAGGATATTTATAATAGCCTGGCCTCTTGATGTACGGCTTCCTTCTGGCACTTTGTAGGCTTCAAGTGAATAAACTTTTCCCAAAGATGTAAAGATTAGCAAATCTTCGTGTGTGTTAGTTGTGATAATCTTTTTGATAAAGTCGCCTTCCTTGGTATTGCCGGCAGCAATTCCCTTGCCACCCCTGTTTTGAACCTTGTAGGTATCAATTGGAAGTCTCTTGATATAACCGTCTTTTGTAAGGGTAATTAGGATATCTTCTTCTTCTATTAGCTCAGTTATATCCATATCTCCCTCATCTGGGACTATCTGTGTGCGTCTTTCATCAGCATATTTTTCTCTAATTTCACTAATTTCGTCAATTATTAGGTTGATAAGATTTTCTTCAGAGTTTAGGATTGAAAGTAGGTATTCAATTGTTTCAGCAAGTTCCTTATCTTCTGCCTTTAACTTTTCAATTTCAAGACCTGATAGGCGTTTTAATTGCATATCAAGGATGGCTTGAGATTGAGCATCTGATAATTTGTACCTGTCAAAGAAAATCTTTTTGATCTGGTCATTATCATAGGATGACCTGATGATTTTAATAATTTCATCTATATTGGCTATGGCTATCCTTAGGCCCTCTATTATGTGGGCCCTGGCCTTGGCCTTGTCCAGGTCAAATTCTACCCTTCTTCTAACAACTTCTTCTTGGTGGTCTACATAGTGGCCTATTAAATCCTTCAAGCCTAAGATTTTTGGCTTTCCATTTACTAGGGCTAGGTTGATCACACCAAAGGTTGTCTGCATTTGGGTATGCTTGTAAAGGTTGTTGAGGACAACTTCTGCATTGGCATCACGCCTAAGCTCAACTACTATTCTCATGCCCCTTCTGTCAGACTCATCTCTAATATCAGAGATTCCTTCTATTTTCTTGTCCCTTACAAGTTCAGCTATTTTAATAATTAGGTTGGACTTGTTTACCTGGTAGGGGATTTCTGTAACTATGATTCTTTCCCTATTGCCCTTCATAGGCTCTATATTGGCAATGGCCCTTAGCCTTATCTTGCCCCTGCCTGTCTTATAGGACTTGACTATGTCTTTTTTGCCTAGGACATAGGCTCCTGTTGGGAAGTCTGGCCCCTTGATGTATTCCATCAGGCCTTCTACTGTAATGTCTGGGTTGTCAATATAGGCTATGATTCCTTCTACAACTTCTCTTAGGTTGTGGGGGGCCATGTTGGTGGCCATACCTACAGCTATACCTGAAGATCCGTTTACCAGAAGGTTGGGAAACCTGGATGGTAAAACTACAGGTTCTTCCTTGGATTCGTCGTAGTTGGGTACAAAGTCTACAGTATTTTTGTCTATATTTCTCAGCATTTCCTCACAGAGACTAGACATCCTAATTTCTGTGTACCTCATAGCGGCTGCTGAGTCTCCGTCTATAGAACCAAAGTTTCCTTGGCCATCAGCTAGGGGGTACCTGGTTGAAAAGTCCTGGGCCAACCTTACTACTGCATCGTAGATAGCTGTGTCTCCGTGGGGGTGGTATTTCCCCATTACATCCCCAACTAGGGCTGCTGATTTTCTGTGGGGCTTGTTGTGGTAAAGGCCTAGGTCGTTCATACCATAGATAATCCTTCTATGGACTGGCTTGAGCCCGTCTCTTACGTCAGGTAGGGCCCTGGATACTATAACGCTCATGGCATAGTCCAGGTAGGACTCTTCCATTTGCTCTTCTATGTCAACTTCAATTACATTTTTGTTTTCTTCTATCACTCTATCCACCTCCTAAGCGTCTATGTTTTGTGCCTTTGAGGCATTTTCTACTATAAAGTTTCTCCTAGGCTCAACCTTGTCTCCCATAAGTACTGAGAAAATTTGGTCAATGGTAGAAGATTCCTTATCTATCTTCACTTGGAGGAGGACCCTGTTTTCTGGATCCATAGTTGTCTCCCAAAGCTGGTCGTCGTTCATCTCACCAAGACCCTTGTACCTTTGGATCTTGACCTTGGACCTGTCGTATTCCTTAAGCCTTTCAGCCAGGTCTTCTTCCTTGTAGCAGTACTCCAGAACCTTGGTTCCCCTTTTTATAGAAAAGAGCGGTGGCTGGGCCACATAAACATGGCCTCCTTCTATAAGTTCTGGCATATACCTGTAAAGGAAGGTAAGAAGGAGGGTCATAATGTGGGCACCGTCAACGTCGGCATCGGTCATGATTATAATCTTCCCGTACCTAAGCTTGGTTATATCAAACTCAGGTCCTATACCTGTTCCAAAGGCTGTTATCATGGACTTGATTTCGTTGTTGTCTAAAGCCCTTGCTAGTGACACCTTCTCTATATTGAGGATCTTTCCCCTTAAAGGAAGGATGGCTTGAAATCTTCTGTCTCTTCCTGTTTTTGCAGAGCCTCCCGCTGAGTCCCCTTCGACTATGAAGATTTCTGTTTCTTCATACGT
>JBHWRC010000043.1:0-3662 GCA_043426375.1 Anaerococcus sp. | reverse complement strand
ATCTTCTTCGTCTATTACGCCTGGTACAGACACGCCTACAAAGACATCGCAACCCTTTATAGCGTCTTTGATTGAGCCAACTACATTATCCTTGTTGGTAATCTTTGCTAGCTCTTTTTTAACTGGGTTGTCACCTTCTAGGTGGCTATCGTTGATAGTTCCCCTAGAGTCACAAGCTATTACATCAGCTACACCTAGGTCTAGTAGGAGTTTAGAGATAGAATATCCTGCCGCACCTGCACCTGATACTAATACTTTGATATCACTTACATTTTTGCCTACAAGCTTAAGGGCATTGATAAGGGCTGCCACAGTTACTATAGCTGTACCGTGTTGGTCATCGTGGAATACTGGTATATCAAGGATTTCCTTAAGTTTATTTTCTATATAGACACATCTTGGTGAAGAAATATCTTCTAGGTTGATACCACCAAAAGTTGGGGCAATATTCTTAACTGTTTCTATGATTTCGTCAGCATCTTGGGTATCAAGGACAATTGGAACTGCGTTTACATCGCCAAATTCCTTAAACAAAACTGCCTTACCTTCCATAACTGGCATAGCTGCCTTTGGGCCTATATTACCAAGGCCTAGTACAGCTGAACCATCTGATACAACTGCGATTGTGTTTGCCTTTGAGGTGTAGACATAGGCCTTTTTGTCATCTTCGTGGATTTTTCTACAAGGTTCTGCAACACCAGGAGTGTAGGCATAGGTCAAATCTTCTGCATTTAAGACCTTTGCCTTGACTTCTGTTGCTACCTTACCCTGCCATTCTTTGTGTTTTTTGAGTGCTTTTTCGTATACGTCCATAATTTTCCTCCCTTAAATCCTTTGTATGTAATAATTATAAACTATTTTCTCATATCCATCTAGACTTCTACCCAAAAATAAGCCTATTAACCATCATAAACTATAAGAAAATCTTAGAATAAAGACAAAAATAGCCCCTCAAGTTCGGGGCTACAATCTCTTAATAAATCAAATATTAGAATAAAGACAAATTATATAAATCAAGTCATTCCGAATTAAAAGCTATAGGCTTTGACGAGGATTCCATAAATTTAAGATTGGTATATCAGTTATTCCCAATGTAATCTTTAAATAAAATCTGAATTTACTTCGTCAAAAGCTATTACTTCATAAATGATATGCATTCATAATCTTCTACCGTTCTGAGGCCTAGTTTTTTATAAAATTTTCTATTCTTATGGGTATCTTCAGTCAAAAGAATGAACTGACGAATGTTGGCATTATCAGCAAGAACTTCTCCTAAAAGTCTGGTGCCAAGGCCCTTTCCTTGGTAGGAATTTAGGATCAATATATCCTGGAGATAGCAAATAGTCGCACCATCTCCCACGGTCCTTGCAAGGCCTACTAGGATTTCCCCATCCCAAAGTGTAAAGACTTCTAGAGAATTTTTTATAGCCTTTTCCAAAGTCTCTGGCTCATCTGTATAGGCCGTCCATCCGCAGTCATCGTAGAGTTTTATGACATCATCCATTTCTGGAACAAAACCTTTTTTAATTTCTATATCCATACAAATCTCCTATTCTACAAACTTTCCATTATCCATAATAAATGGCGGGGCTGTATCCGGGTCTGTGTAGTCTTTGTACTTATCTTTTAGATACTTATAAGCTCCTTCTTTATCCTTAAACTTAATGGCTTGGTAAGGCTCTTCGAAAGATATTTTTTCTACAAATAGATAACCGCCATCAATTTCTACAAGGACACCAATGTGGCCTATAAATAGGTAGTTGCCATCAAGTTTGTCATTAATTACAACAGAAAGTAGCCTTGCCTTTTCTGGGAAAGACCAATCCCTAAAGTATTCCTCCATGACCTTGTCGTGGACAGCTGGGTCTTTGGAATCTTCTGTAGGGACTCTTCCGAAAAACTTCTTAAAAGTCTTAGTCTTTTCCCCATCAAAAATTGCCCCCTCCTTGATCTTCTCCATATCCATAAAAAGCATCTCATCATCAGGATCAACAGACTTTGAGTCCTTCATATTATCAGCTGTCAAAAGATATGAATTAATCCTGCAATTAGTATCAGGAAATTTTCTAGAAGCTTTGTCTCTATTTTCTATAAGCTTGCCTGTATCATAGCTAGGGTTTAAATCTTCCTTAAAATCACCGATAAGATTTTCTTCCCCCACTGTATGATTGTAATCCCTTACCAGGTCGATAAATTTATCGACACTCGCCTCTGCACTTTCATTTTCAGAAGCAAGGGCATCTTTAAGAATCTTTTCCACAAAAGACAAGCTTTCTGCACTTGCCATATTAGAAAGGCTTGGAGCCTCAATTTGCAATTGAGCTTCTTTATTTCTATCAGATTCATTTGAAACATCCTTTTTCTCACAAGCTGTCAAGGCCGCTAAAGAAAGGATTAGACTTAGTAATAGCTTTTTCATATTTTCTCCTTTTTTCCTAAGATAATTATAAATTATTGGCAAGGCTTGTCAAAATTTTTAATCTTTTCCCCTTTGAGGGCCTCATTTCTCATCTTTTCTAGATCTCTCCTAAGATTCGCTAGACGTCTGTTTTTTTCCTCTTCATCTTCTAGGCTTTTTATATGCCTAATAATCCTTCTAAGTCTATAAAATTCTGCTTTTCCTTTTTTCATCATATTGACTCCAATAATTTCATTAAGTAATCAGACTTACTCATATGAGAGGATTCTTCAGATGCTTTTTCATAAGGACTTACTTGATAAGAACTTTCATAATAAGGACTTTCATAAGATATTTGATCATTATTATCAAAATCCCTGTACTTACCAGCTGTGATTTTTTCCATGTTGGCTGGTTTCATTAGGTAATCAAGATTTATTACAAAATCAGATACCTCTCCCCTTAGAAACTTTGATTTTCTAATCTCTTCAATGGCCCTTACCAAACTTTCCTCTCCATACTCTTCCAAAAGTTTATCTATCTTTCTTAAGTTTTCGCTAGACTCATCCAAAAGCTCAACCCTACCTCCTAAGCTGTTGAATGAAGAGAGTATTCTTCTTATCTTATTCATACTTGTATTTATATATCTTGTATTATTATAGGTATCATTTTTGAAACTAGGGCTAGTCTCACTTTTCTTAACACCCCTAGTCTCATTTTTAGAAATACCTGGTGAAGCCTGTGCGACTACCCTCTCCTCAAATTTTTTAGGGTAAATTTTCCTGCCAGTAATCCATTTTGTATCTTCGATATAGGTAAGCTCACACCTGATATAGCCTAATTTTTCAAGGTTTTTAATCCATCTAATAACACTAGACTTACTAACTGCAAAAACTTCCTCAAAAAATCTATTCTGGGCAAAACAATAACCCTTCTTTTGGGCAAGAACAACTATTTCTGAATACAAAATCTTTTCATTTGCTGATAAATTTTTGTCATAACGCACCTGGCTAGGCAGGATACTATAATAAATTGGTTTTTCCATATCTTCCTCCTATATTCATCCATGTGTATACATATAGAAAAAATTGGAGAAATGTCCCGTAATGGTAGTTAAAACTTTTAATAGTAAAAGTTTTAACGCTTTTCACAATTTATCAAGGTGCAAAGCACCGCAGCATAATTTGATGAAAAACCTTATGTAATTTTTTATGGAGAACGCGACGAATAGAAGCGTTCGGAATAAAAAGATTACGTTCCTTTT
>JBHWRC010000042.1:0-7813 GCA_043426375.1 Anaerococcus sp. | reverse complement strand
TGCTATATTTTTGTCAATAAATGTCAAATAATAGGCAAACCTTCTCCTATATTTACCTTGCACATTCTCCATCGTTTCCACAAAGTATATCTAGGCCATGCTTTAGTGAATCTAAAATATATTCTAAAGACTCCCTAACAGCCTTAGTGCTACCTGGTAAATTTATAATTAATGTCTGATTTCTGATTCCAGAAGTAGCCCTAGAAAGCATGGCCCTAGGTGTAATTTTTAAGCTATAGGCTCTGATAGCTTCACTGATTCCAGGTGTAAGCCTATCAACCACATCTAAGGTAGCCTCTGGGGTTACGTCTCTAAGACTAAATCCAGTGCCACCAGTGGTAAGTATCAGATTTACTTTTTTTTCATCAGCTAGATAAATCATGGCTTCTTTAAGTTTTTCTCTATCATCTTCAATTATTAATCTCTCAACAAATCGATAGTTAGCAGCATTCATTATTTCTTCAATAACTCTTCCGCTTTCATCAATTCTTTCTCCCCTACTACCTTTATCAGAAGCAGTAATAATAGCAAAAGAATACATTTTCTTATAAATCCTCCTAGATAAGTAAAATTCGTTAAATTAATAATTATTATTTATTAATTAATTCTATTATAACTCAATTAAAATATTATTAAACCTGTTCTTTTCTCATCGCTATTAAACCACCAACAATTGAGAAAATAATTGACCATACTATTAATACACCTATGCTAATAATAAATCTTCCACCTTCAATATTATTTGTTACCATAGTAGAATTACCAGCCAGAGTACTTGCCATTAAATAAGAAAATGGGTTTAATAGTTTCAAAATATTTGCTTTTAAGAAATTACTAATTAATATCCCTAATCCCATAATAGATTGAATAGAATTTTGAGGATTGCTCATTAATGTTAAATATTCAATTACAGGTTGCTTAAATTCTCCAAGTCCCTCTGTAATAATTCCCAAAAAGTAAATAAATATAGTGACAATTGAAATAACCATGACAATCACAAGAGATTGAGCAAATATCTTTCTGAAAAAAATTACTGATAGCTTTAATAATATATATGATAGTAATGCAAAAAAAGGCATGTAAATAAAACTACTCTGGTATATAGGCTCTACAATAAATAGTGTTGGTGAAGAGAAATCTTCATCAGCACTGTTTTTTAATTTAAAAAATTAAAAGACAAAGTGTTCAATTTCCTTTAGAATTAAAGTTACGACACAACAATACAAAGGAGAACGACAATGTCTTTTAATGTAACTAATTGTATATCAAAATCACTTTCTTTAACAGATGCAAACATAACTTTTACAGGAGAAATTTATGAAGAGTCAATAAATAATCTAAAAACTTTGGTTTACGAAGCCATATTAACTTATGATAGTTCCTCTTGTCCTGTTTGTGGTAACCTGGATTCAAGTAGAATTATCAAGCATGGTTCTAAGAAATCTATCGTTAGAATTCTTCCTGTCAATGGACAGCCAGCCGTTATTAGACTTAAGAAACAAAGATTTTTATGTAAGGAATGTAACTCTACTTTTGTTGCAGAATCTAATATTGTTAAGAAATATTGCTCAATTTCAAACAGACTCAGGGCACAT
This sequence comes from Anaerococcus sp., assembly GCA_043426375.1. Classification (GTDB taxonomy): domain Bacteria; phylum Bacillota; class Clostridia; order Tissierellales; family Peptoniphilaceae; genus Anaerococcus. The sequence continues at coordinate 6,218 of JBHWRC010000042.1, read as the reverse complement.
ATTCTAAGTACACTTTCTCAAAAAATTAGTGAAAAAGATATTGCTAAAATTAACAACATCTCTCATTCAACTGTATCAAGATACATTGATAATGATTTTAAAAAGTACTCCCCTCCAAGACACACACTTCCAAGAAATCTTTCTTTTGATGAGTTTAAGTCTACAAAAGATGCAAAAGGTGCTATGAGCTTTATCATGACTGACCTAGATAAAAAAAGAGTAATTGATATCGTTGAAAACAGGCAACTATATCATCTAAAAAGATACTTTAACAGATTTACTAAGAAAGCTAGAAAATCTGTAAGAACAATCACCATTGACATTTATCAACCATACGTAAGTTTGATAAAAGAGATGTTTCCAAATGCTAAAATTATCTATGATAGATTCCATCTAATAAATAATCTATCAAGAACTTTGCTAAAAACTAGAATAGATGCAATGAAATTACTCCCAGTAAGCTCAATGGAATACAAGAGATTAAAAAGATATTGGAAACTGATCCAACTAGATTTTGATAAACTTGATGCTAGAGATTTTAGAAGGTGGGTACATTTCAAAGAAATGAAGACTGAATACGGCCTTGTTATGGAGGCTATTTCAGTTAATGAAACATTGAAAGAAGCATATAAAATATATCAAATACTCCTACAAGATTTTAAGAGAAAAGATACTGAGAGTCTTAAAAAGCACTTAGAAGCTTTTAGATCTAAAGGATCAAAACATATTAGAACTGCAATAGAAACAATGCTTAAGGATTTTGAATATGTCGCTAACGCCCTAAAGTATGGCTACTCAAATGGTTTTACTGAAGGGGTAAACAACTTTATCAAGGTATTAAAAAGAATAGCTTTCGGGTACAAATCATTTTTTCATTTTAGAAACAGAATATTGATAACTTTAAGATTAAAGGAAAAATTTGACATGTAAAAAGGAGTCAGAATTTTACCTCTAACTCCTTATGTGATTTATTCACAACTCTTCACCAACACTGTTTGACAAAGAGCCTAAAAAAACTAGACGCCTTAGCGCCTAGTTTGAAATTATTTCTATATTATTTCTTATCTACAAACATCCTATCAGATTTTGCTCCAACTAGTCTGTAGTATTTTACAGGTCTGCCTGACCTATCTCCCATGTATCCTTTTCTTGGTGTAACTGTTACGCCGTTACCTGAATAGTTCATGTGGATTATTGTATCTTCTTTTTTATTTAGAATAAAGCCAGTGTGACCACCTTCTCCTAGTGATTTTCCTGGTATACCGGATACGAAGATGTCACCATAGTCGATATCACTTTCGCTTATTTCTCTCATTATAGTTCCCTTTGCACCCATTGCAAATAGGGTTTCGGTGTTGCCTATGAAGGCATCCGATTTTAGGAAACCTCCGTAGATTAGGGCCCTATATACAGCTGAAGAGCAGTCTGCTTCTTTTTCTGATGTTCTAGATGGTCCCATGTTGTAGGTCATGCCTTTGTTTTTGGCATCAAACATCCAGTCCATTACATAGTCAAGATTTTTCTCTCCTGCTTGTTTGTAGCCATCTACTCTTGCAATTCCTTTTTCGTTTGTCTTATATTCAATTCCATTTTGCATGTAGGTTGAATTTAGAACTAGGCCATTGTCGTCAAAGCAGTATAGGTTGCCGTTAATCTCCCAAACACCTTTTTTGATATAACCTGCATTGTTGGTATGGAAAGTTTTGCCTTTGTATGTTACCCATGCATCTTTTTTAAGAGTAGCTATACCCTTTTCATTTATATCAAAGTATAAGCCGTTTGTTATAGATGGCCTACCTGTAATCATGGCACCAGTTTGATAGCTAAATACATATGTATTTCCATTTATGTCAACTGGTCCTTTTGCAAGTGTTCCGTCATTTGTTGTTCTATAGCTTATTCCATCAAGGGCAAACCATTTGTTTTTAGGGTTTGTAACTATACCCATTGCGTTTACTTCATAGTATTTGTCAGAGACAATCATCTTCTTGTTTGTTTGAAGCTTGCCGTCCTTGTCAAACATGTAGTCCTTATCGCCTACTTTGGTTACACCTTTGGCAATCTTGCCGCCATCCCTAGTCCTATAAATATTGTTATTTACATTGACCCATTTGTTAGAAACGGCATTCATTCTACCAAGTCTATCTAATTCATAGTAGGTAGAGTCGGTTAGGATCTTTTTATTTCTCTCAAGTATTCCATCTTGTGAAAAATAGAACTTGTTTTTGCCAATTTGATTGATTCCTCTAGAGAAATTACCGTCAGCTTTGTTATAATAAATATCCTTACCAATATTTAGCCATTTGTCTTTAGGATTTGATATATCACCTACATTGTTGGCCCTATAAATTTTATCATTTACCTTTATATTGGTATTTTTAACTACTTTATTGTCTTTATAATACCTAATTTTGTTGTTTTTCTTAACAAAGTATCCACCAGCTGTAGAAGTGTAATAATTTTCTTCTTCAATTTGAGTTTGTTCGTTGTGAATTGATGTTACTTCACTAGATTCATAAGTTGTATTTAGTGCTTCATCAAGGTTTTTATCATCATAATAGATAAGGCCAGGTAGTCTTTCTTCGTCTACTTTGCCATCTACTTCTACTTTTTCTTCTGAGTTTGTTTGTTCTTCTGAATTTATTTCGTCTGAATTTATTTCTTCTAAGTTTATTTCTTCTAAGTTTTGGCCAGTTTGGCTTTGCTCTTCATTAGCAAACTCATTATTAAGTTCACTTGTAAAATCAGAAGAATTAGCCTCAGCGCTTGTTTCTTCTGATGATAGGTCAAGATTTTGTGCACTTGGATTTGCCTCTAATCCTTCTTCGCCAAAAGCTTCACCAGTATACTGTCTGCTTAGGTCTTGGGATTGTTTATCCAAATCATTTTCATTGTTTTCGCTTATACTGTCCATACTCTCATTTAATAGAAGATTTTTATCCTCACTTGCATGAGCGTTAGTAAGATTGACAGCAGAAGATAAAAATAATGTTGAGGCGAGCAGAACAGTTTTATTTATTTTTTTCATCGTCTTTTCCCTCTCTATATTACAATTTTATTACAGGCATTCGTTCTCTATTCTAAAATCTATAGCTATTATATAATATATTCTAGAAAATTGCAACAAAAAGGTTACAAAATTGTAAAGATTTGTAAGAATTAGGCTTAAAAGGCAGATTTTTGAGCTTTACTTTATAATAGTAGCTAAAAATGGTATGATTAATTATATAAAGTTAAGCAATCTAAAATACAAAGGACGGAAATATGGATAAAAAATCACTAGCCCTTACCCTAGCCCTAGGCATAGTAATAACTGGGTGCAATAGTGCGACTGAGCCAGCATCTAATGTATCTGAAGAAACTATAGCCAAGGCCCTAGATGGTAAGGTAGACCTCGAAAAAGAAAAAGTAGAAGAAGAAAATAAGGACAACAAAGAAAATCCTGTTGATGAGAAGACTGACAAGGCAAAATGGGATCCAAGTGCAAAAAATCTCAGAAAGCTAATGGTAGACATGGGAGAATTTTCCCCATCCCTTGCTAGAAATATCGACGATAAGGACCTAGTTGCTCTTTATGAAAAAGCTAAAGGAATGAGTGATAGGACTGGATATTGGGATGTAAAAGACTTCTTCTTCCAAGAACTTGCCCTAGAAAACCCAGACCAATCTCTCAAATTCCCACTTGAATCAATTGAGACAAAATACTACTGGAAAAAATCACCAGAAGATTTAATTGGCAATAAATTCGAATGGGAAAGAAATCTCATGGTAGAAAATGGAGCAGACTACGATGAAATCTGGTCATTTACAGACAAGGAAGTAGAAGAAGCCTTCCACCAAGCCTACGAAGAAGACCCACTAGCCTACTACGAAGACTATGTAGAAATGGCAGAAGAAATCCTAACAGGAACTAAGGCAGAGACTGATGATATAGAAACTGACGAACCTACAACTAGTAGCGAAAACACAGGCGCTGCAGATCCAGAAGACTACGAAAACCTAATCAAATTTGGAACAAGCGAAACAGACTACAAGGCCTTAAAAGAAGCCCTTGTAAACCACTACGAATTCGATAAGGAAGTAGTAGATAAAATGCCAAATAAGGACATCGACCTTGCCTACACCAGAGCTCAAAAACGCCTAGAAGAAACAGGTTTTGGTGACATCGGCCTAGTCTTTGACGAACTCGGCAAACTCTACCCAGGCGCATCCACAATGTATACTGGCGAAAATTAATATAGATATAGAAAAAGACGGGAAAATCAAAAATCCCGTCTTTTTTATATTAAAGCATAGATATTATTTGCAAAAATTCTAATTTTCTAAGACAAATACCTATCACTAAGCCTCATATAGTGCCTATAAAGGGCAGTAAACTTTGTGCGGTGGTTTTTCTTCCGTGGCTTATCCCTCCCACAAAAATGGAGGATAACCGTATTTTCCATTACCCATCCTAAATCTTCCTCACCCTTACTCCTTAAAAGATAGGACGAATAATTTCTGGCATCGTAATTATAAATTGAATCCTTAAGGGGCAAGACCTTATCACCATACATGGCATTTAGGATGTCTTGGTCTGGAAGTAATAAATTTTTGTAGTTACGATCTGCATAGGCAAAAATTTCTTCAGGAACAATCTCTTCTCGAGCTCTTTTTAAATTTATCAATAAAAATCCCGAATTATAGTAGTCTGTATCTGTTCCCAGGCGGATTTTATTTACATTATTTGCCATATCAGTCTTTCCTGTGTGGCTTGCCGCTGCAAAAAGAAAATCTCTTATATCCGTCTCCCAAATTTCTTTTAAAGAATTTATAACCAAAATATCTGGGTCTATATAGATTATTTTATCAAGATTTTCTGGCAAAAGCTCGCCTGCAAGTAACCTATAGTACATCTCTTTTGGATAGCGGTCAGTAACTCTCGCCGAAGAAAAAAGTCCATCTTCTGCCTTTATGGGGAATAATTTGTAAGAAAATTTTGAAAGATTACTTTCTAAAGCGTCAAGCTTTTCATCAGAAATCCCGCTATGGATGAGGTAAATATTAAAAATCTGTCCGGGATTGTTTATGTAAATAGAAGTCATAAGGACTTTCATCTGTTCTATGTAATTTTCATCAAGGGTCACAAGTAAACTGGTAGCCATGGTATCTCCTTTCTGTTTTTGATCCATATATAAATTTATACCTTAAATTTTCTTAATTTAATCAAAATATTTATCCTTAAAAATAAATTCTCCTCAAAAGACATAATAGTATTAAACCAATCCTAGAAAAACGCGTTTATAAGCACAAAAAGAAGAGCAACCACTCGTCTTTTTGTGTTTTATTTTATTTTTCTAAGTCCAGAATAATCAAGTTCATAAACCTTATCAAAAACTTTTTCAATAAAATCCTTATCGTGGGAAACTCCTATAATCGCTCCCTTGTAGGCCTTTAGACTTTCTATAATTTCTGGCTGGGAAAGGGGAGATAGGTTTCTTGTTGGCTCATCAAGGACTAGAACTTCCGCCCCATCCATATTCATTTTTGCAAAAAATACCTTGGCTTTTTGGCCGCCTGATAAACTTTTGAGACTTCTTTCCATCTCTTCTCTGGCAAATTTTAAGCTGCCAAGAAGATTTGAAACCCTGGTTGTCTCATACTTACTATCTTGTTTTGCAAGGTAGGAGGTTGGTGTTTCCGAATCTTTGAGGTATTCAAAATAATCTTGGGGCATATAACCTATTTTAAGATTAGATCTTGAAAGATTTTTGTAAATTTCCTTTAAGAGACTGGTTTTGCCTGCACCGTTTTTCCCAATTATGCATATTTTTTCAGGGCCGATTATTTTTAGGTCAATATTTTTAGATAAGATTTTTTCTCCCGCCAAAAGCTCATCCAAGTTAAAATCCAAAACTACTTTTGAATTTGGAATATCAATACTCTCATCAAAAAATATTCCTATCGAATCTTCAAAATCAGGTCTCTTGGTTAAATTTTCTTTTTCCTTATCAAGCCTTCTTCCTAGCGACTTTACGCTGGCCATCTTATCCTTTAGGTTTTTGCCTTCAATATCATTTTTTGTAGCATTAATGGCATGATTTACAGAATCATATACTTTTCTGTACCTTTCTGCCTTCTTAAAAAACTCTTCCCTCTCCTTGTTTGCCCTAGTAGTTTGAATCCTAATTTGATTTTCTCGCTCCTTAATATAAAGATCATAAGGCCCGTTAAAAACC
>JBHWRC010000041.1:0-12617 GCA_043426375.1 Anaerococcus sp. | reverse complement strand
TGCGACAGGTGGATATGCTGCAAATATTGAAATGGTTAAAGAAACCAACGAATATTGGGACCCAGAAGCCCTAGAAGGATCTCTAAAGACAACCAATAGAAATTCCCTAATGGGTGATGGTATAAGAATGGCAGAAGAAGTAGGCGCTGACACAACAGGCGAAGGCTTCACACAAATGATGCCAATATCTTGGATTCAAGACGGCAACCTTGCCTTCGGTGGAGGTGAAGATGTAATCTATATTTCACCAAAAACTGGCAAGAGATATGTAGACGAATCCGCAGAACGTGATGTACTTTCTAAAGCTGCCTTTGAAAATGGCATAGAAATAAGTGGTGCAAAGGGCGTATTTGTAGAAGTGGGTAATGCTGAAGCGCCAATCCCTGGACCATATCCATACCAGGACGAAGATGTCCATCTGAGACAATATGTAAGAGAAATAACCGAGCTTGATGATCTTTTTAAAGAGCTTGATATAAGCCTAACAGCAAAACAAATTGAAGATGCAATTAGAGAGTACGACTCATATGTAATGGGCGAAACTGACAAGCTAGAAGTAGGTAAAGAATCTTATAGGTCCCTAATTGGTGAAGCTGAAAAAACAGAAGACGGTAAATACAAGGCTGATACTTACAAAATTGGCAAAATCAGGGTAAGATTTATGGCACCATCAACCCATCACACTATGGGCGGACTAATGGTTGATGAAGAAAGAAGAGTCCTAGATAAGGAAGGCAATCCTATTTCTGGCCTATATGCAGCAGGTGAAGTTACAGGTGGAATCCACGGCGGAAACAGACTGGGCGGAAATGCTATTACAGAAATAATTGCTTCAGGAAGAACAGCGGCAAAGACCGTTTCTAAAGACAATAAATAGGTTTTTTGATATACCAGACCAGCAAAGGGTCTGGTATATTTTGTCTATTTTAGTGAATTGAGCTATCAAAAGAGAGCGAAAAAAGGTAATGTTTTAGAAAAGATTTACCTATTCTAAAACATTACCTTCTGATTTTATAAAATAAAATTATTAATAAAAGTGGTAGTCTGTTTTATATAAGCTAGCACTTTTTATTTTGGATGTCCTTATTCAAATTCTTTTAAATAGTCGTAATTTTCAATCATTTCGCTTAGGACAACTTCGTCTGTTTTTTTCATTCCATATTTGGCGATTTTACCAACAGTGTCTATAGTTTTATCTATACTGTCTTTGACTATTCCGTCTCCTACATCAAAAGAATTATTGCTTTTTGATTGCTGGTAAGCAAGTGTTGCATTTCTTATACTTGATGCAATCTTCATAGCACAAGATGATTTTGCACCATCGCATATAATACCGGAGTTTCCTGCAAGGGCATTGGTTATAGTTTCCTCTATAATCTTCTTATCTTCATCGTTTATAAAGGCTATTGAAGATATTACGGCAGAAGATGCAGATACTACCCCACAATAGGCAGAAAGTTTTCCTATCTGATCTTTTATATAAAGAGAGATTAGATTTGAAAATATCAAGGCCCTATAGAGGCAATCATCTGACAAGTTATAATCTCTTGCGTATAGGATTAGTGGCACAGATGTTGTTATCCCTTGGTTACCTGAACCTGAATTAATTACAACAGGAAGTTCGCATCCGTTCATTCTAGCATCTGAACCAGCGGCTGCATAGGCTGCTAGCTTCTCGTAGTAATTATTTGGGTTGTTTTCAAGAATTATCTTTCCTATATTGGAACCCCAATTGTTTTGTATTCCTTCTTTTGAAATTTTTTCATTATAAGATATTTGTCTATCTAGGATGTCTATTATATCACTATAGTCACAAGTTTTTGCAAAATTATAGATTTGATCAAAGGAAAAATCTACTTTTAATTCTTCTTTATTTTCATCTTCTTTTTCAAATAGTATGTCTTCATTTTTCTTTATTTCTATAATATTGGTGTGGCTATCCTCGATGGTTACGCTAGATGATTCAGTATCATTTTCTAGGATAATTTGGATATAAAGTCCTACTTTGTTAGCTTGAAGATTAACTGTAACGACTCCCTCATCTATAAACTTATCGCATAGGTCTAATTTTGACTTATCAATATCGGCGAGGACTTCAAGTTCCTTATTGGCATCTCCCAGAAGCATACCTGCAACGACTGATATTTCTATTCCCTTCCTACCATTTGTGGATGGGACTGTTACTGAATTTGCGTTTTTTATAATGTTGCTTGAAAGGTTGGCAGTTATTTTTGTAGGAATACTTCCTAAAATTTCTCTGGCCTTGGCAGCCGCATAGGCTATAGCAATTGGCTCAGTACATCCCATAGCCGGGATAAGTTCTTTTCTTATTAGTTCTTTAAAGTCAGCCATGATTAAGCCCTAGCCTTTTCTGGAACTTTGCCCAAAAGACCTGTAACCATAAGGGCTATAGCGCTGTCTCCCGTAATATTGCAAGCTGTACCAAAGGAATCTTGGAGAGCAAATATTGATAAGATAAGGGCAGTACCTGTTGAATCAAAACCAAGGACTGATGTGATTAATCCAAGAGAAGCCATTACTGTTCCGCCAGGAACACCCGGAGCTCCGATTGCGAAAATTCCAAGAAGAAGTATAAACAATATCATTTTTCCTGTGCTTGGAAGGGTTCCGTAGAGAACTTGGCTAACTACCATGATGAAGAATGTTTCTGTTAAAACTGATCCACAAAGGTGAGTATTTGAACAAAGAGAAACGACAAAATCTCTAATTTTTGGATCAAGAGTCTTAGCCTTTGCTGAGCATTGGAGTGCAACAGAAAGCGTAGCTGCAGAAGACATAGTTCCAATAGCCGTAACATAAGCAGGCGGGTAATGTTTCAAAACTTCCATAGGGTTAGTTTTAGAGAAAATACCTCCTAGAGCATAGAGTAGAGCAAGCCAAATGTAATGACCTATAATTACTATAAGTATAACTTTGATAAATACAGGGAATTGGGATAAAATTACTCCTTCAAAGCTTAGTTCGGCAAAGGTAGTTGCTATGTAAAATGGTAAAACTTTAATTATTACTCGATTTACAATCTCAAGAACCATCTTATTAAATTCCTTAAGCAAGTTTGCCCAAGTTTGAGAATTTGTCCAGATAACAGAGAGGCCAATAAGAATAGCTGTAACTAGGGCTGTCATAACTGGCATAATTGATGGAATATCAAGTTGGAATAAAATCTCTGGAATTTTTCTACCAGCCTCTGTTGAATTTACTATGTTTAAATGAGGAATAATCACAGTTCCTGATATGAAAGAAAAAAGCGCGGCTCCGACTGATGATATATAGCAAATAATTAGAGTAAGAGAAAGAACTATACCTGCATTTTCATTTAAAGAAACGATTGCCGGAGTGATAAATGCTAGTATTATGATAGGTACTATGTAATTGATTAAATTGCTAAGAATATTTTTTATGGTGGAAATCACCTGGATTGCACTTTCGTTTGCAAAATTACCAATCATAATACCTATCGCAATAGCTATCATTAATTTAAATAACAAGCTATTAAAAAAAGAATTTTTTCGTTCTGCTTTAGACATAAAAACCTCCTTAATAAAATAATAATCGTATCACTAAAAAAATTATACAGTATAAAAAAATTGAGTCAAGATAAAGTTTTTGGTTACAAACTAGTTTAGATAGATGTATTTAGCTTTTGAAATATTCATAAATATTGCTAAATATGCAGGTTATTTCCAAAAAATATTCATTTATTTGTTTGTTTAACTTTGAACTAGATAAATGATATTTATTTTTGTATTTAACAAAAATCCGTTTTTTATAATAATTATCTCCTTATACAATTTCAAAGAATTAATTACCTAATACAATTTACATTTTCTTATAAAATTATCTTATAAAAAGTGGTATACTTTTTATAATGAAATGTGGGGGTGTGATATGAAAAAAAATTATGACAAATATTCCGTCGTCTTAGACGGAGTATCTAAGTCTTTTGGAGATGAAGAGATTCTAAAATCAGTGGATCTAAAGTTAGAAAAGGGTAAGTTTTATACGCTACTTGGTCCTTCTGGCTGTGGTAAGACTACGATTTTAAATTTGATAGCAGGATTTTTGGAGCCATCATCAGGTGATGTGTATATAAATGGCAGAAACGTGGGGAACATGCCTGCTAGCAAGAGGACTGTAAATACAGTTTTTCAAAACTATTCACTATTTCCCCATATGAATGTCTATGATAATGTTGCTTTTGGTCTTGAAATTAAAAAGGTAGATAAAAACATTATCAAAGAAGAAGTTAAAAAAGCCCTTGAAATGGTAAACTTGGTTGGTTTTGAAAAACGTGAGGTAAGCCAAATGTCAGGAGGTCAAAAGCAGAGGGTGGCAATTGCAAGAGCCATTGTAAATAAACCTGATGTACTTTTGCTAGACGAACCTCTTTCTGCCCTTGATATGAAACTTAGAAAATCTATGCAGGTCCTTCTATCAGATATACAGTGGGAGCTTGGGATTACCTTCGTTTTTGTAACTCACGACCAGGAAGAAGCCCTCGCCCTATCTGATCATATTTTTGTAATGGATAAGGGAGAAATCGTCCAACAAGGTCCGCCAAAGGATATCTATGACGAACCAATCAACCGATATGTAGCAGAATTTATTGGCGAATCTAACATCCTAAAAGCAAGGATGGTAGATGATTACAAGGTAGAATTTGCAGGAAAGATATTTGACTGTACGGATGCTGGTATAGCAAAAGGTGAGAGGGTTGAAGTTGTAATTAGACCTGAAGATATAGAAGTAGTTCCTATAGAAAAGGCAGATATAGTTGTAAAAATTGAAAATATTCTATTTAGAGGGGTTTTTAATGAGCTTATTGCTCTTGATAAGGAAGAATTTTCGTGGAAAATACACACCACTAAGATTTTTGAAGAAGGTGACAGTGTTGGGCTTTCTCTAGATGCTGAAAATTTACATGTTATGAGATATAACGAAAGTGAAGAAGCCTTTGATAAGAGAATAGAAAAGTACGCAACAGGAGAAAGCGATGGCTAAAAAATACCAAAAACTAACCTTGATATATTATATTTGGATTTTAGTATTCATAATTGCGCCAATCTTCCTTCTCTTGTATCAATCATTTTTTGATATAAATGGGAACTTTACCTTTGATAATTATATAGCCTATTTTTCAAACAAAAACTATATAATTATGACCCTAAATTCATTTTTGACTGCTTTTTTAATCACAGCCTTTACCCTTCTGTGGGCTTATCCTTTTTCATACTTTTTGACAAAGGCTAAGCATAAGGATTTGATTTTGCTTTTGGTAATCTTGCCTACTTGGATTAACCTAGTCTTAAAAGCTTACGCTTTTATTGGTCTTTTTAATAAAAATGGTGCAATAGTAGAGTTTTTGGGCCTTGCAAGTCAAGGATTTTTATTTACAAATCCTGCCTTCATTTTAGTAGCCTCATATGTGGAATTGCCATTTATGATCCTACCAATATTTAGGTCAATAGATTCTATTCCTAAAGAATATATTGTAGCAAGCGAAGATTTAGGAGCAAATAGGTTTCAAACCTTTAGGAAAATCATCTTACCTCTGTCAAAAGATGGGGTGATAGCTGGTTTCCAAGCGGTTTTCATACCATCATTATCCTTATTTTTAATTACAAGGATAATTGGAGGAAACAAAATAATTACCCTAGGAACAGCTGTTGAACAGCACTATCTTGTAACTCAAAACTGGGGGATGGGATCGACTATAGGTCTTGTGCTTATTTTAATAATGTTTGCGGTAATTTCGGTATTAAACAGGAGGGGGGATGAAAATGGAAAATAAATCCACTAAATTATCTAACTTATATTTGATTTTTGTCTTTATAATCATGTACCTTCCTCTAGGATATTTGATTTTCTATTCTTTCAATAGTGGAGGCAACATGAATGCCTTTGAGTCTTTTACCCTAGACCATTATAAGGCAGTATTTAATGATAAAAGGCTAATAGACATTGTTCTAAACACCCTAATATTGGCCCTCTTATCATCCATAATAGCTAGTATAATTGGCACTCTTGGGGCAATTTCAATTTACTATACAAGGAATAAAAAAATCAAAAAGCAAATCTTAGGCCTAAACTCAGTTTTGATGGTATTACCAGATATTATGATGGGGGCGAGTTTCCTAATCCTTTTTAGTATCCTAATTAAAATACCAATGGGCTTTTTCTCAGTCCTTTTAAGCCACGTTGCTTTTTCGATTCCAATTGTGGTACTTATGGTTCTTCCAAGGCTTTATGCCTTAAATGAAGACATGATAAGAGCTGCAGAAGATCTTGGAGCAAGTGACGTAACCATTCTAAACAAGATTATTTTGCCAAATATAGCAAGTGGGATTTTTGCAGGGTTTTTCATGGCCCTAACTTATTCTCTGGACGATTTTGCAGTCACCTTTTTCGTAACGGGGTCAGGTTTTTCGACTCTTTCGATTGAGATATATTCTAGGGTAAGGACAGGTATTTCACTTGAAATCAATGCCCTATCAGCCTTGATATTTTTAATCTCACTTGGCATGGTTGTTATCTATTACATTATAGAAAGAAGGGAGGTTGTAAGAGATGAATAAGGTTTATAAGTTCATATTAGGAATCTTAGGGTTAACACTCCTTTTAGTTTTTGTTCAAAATAGGTTAAATGCATCCTCTACAGGTGCTAGCGATAAGGACATATACTTTTATAACTGGGGAGACTATGTAGACCCAGAAATCCTAAGAGATTTTGAAAAAGAAACAGGCTATAATGTAATCTACGAAACTTTTGACTCAAACGAAGCTATGATGGCAAAAATCGAGCAGGGCAAAACCTACTATGACCTTGCTTTTCCTTCAGAATACACAGTGGAAATGATGCGTGATAAGGGGCTATTAGAAAAGCTTGACCATTCGAAAATTGTAGGTCTTGATAATATTGACGAAAGATTTTTAGACCAGGCCTATGATCCGGGTAATGAATATTCTATTCCATATTTTTGGGGAACTTTTGGTATACTTTATAATACAGAAAAATACAGCGAAGAAGATGTAGATTCTTGGGCAAATCTTTGGAATCCTAAGTTTGAGGGAGAAATTCTATCCTTTGATGGCGCTAGGGAAACTTTAGGAATTGGCCTACTTAAGAAGGGTCTTAGCCTAAATGAGAAGGATGAAAAAGTTCTAAGAGAAGTCAAAAATGACTTGGTGCCTTTTATGGCAAATGTAAAGGCTCTACTTGCTGATGAAATCAGGATGTACATGGCCCAAGGCGAAGCAGATATAGGTATTACCTTCTCTGGAGAAGCTGCCATGGCTCAAGAAATGAACGAAAATCTTGCTTATCACATACCTGAGGAAGGCTCTAATATTTGGTTTGACACCATGGTTATACCAAAGACAAGCAAAAACCATGATGGAGCCTATGCCCTTATTTCTTATTTACTAAGGCCAGATATAGCAGCAAGGAATGCGGATTATGTTTGGTATGCGACTCCGAACAAAAAGGCTTTGGAACTTATAGATGAAGAAGCAAGAGATGATATAACCTTGTACCCAGATGATGAAATGATAAATAAGTTAGAGGTTTTCAATGATTTGGGCAAGGAAACAACCATTTTGTATAATGACTTGTTCCTGGACCTAAAGATTGCACCACAAGCTGACTAGAAAATAAAATTAGCCTTGGCAAATAGCTGGGGCTTTTTTAAGTTAAAAATTTTAATGGGTATATAATTGAAAATAAGAGAGGAGAGAACAATGACTGATATAATTAAACAATCAATCTTAGATAATGAAGAAAAAATGATAGAAGATAGAAGGTACATGCACATGCACCCTGAACTATCAATGCAAGAAGTGAAGACAACTGAATTTATAAAAAAAGGGAAATGATGCTATGCTTATGCTTGCAAATTTCATAAATGCAGCTTATGCTATCTAAGCTAGGAAAACCGACAATGTCTTCTATCCAGTTGTTCTAAACCTAGGAGTTGTAGAGGATGGAACAGCTGCAAATGCTGTTGCATCAGAGATAACACTAGACGGCTCTTTTAGGTCTTTTTCAAATGAATCTGTAGACCTTATGGTAGGAGAACTTCAGAAAGCTGCTAGACTTTCTGCAGAAATGTATGATGGAGAGGCAGAATTTTCTTATAATATGGAAGCATGGGCTGTAGTTAATGAAGAAAAATCTACAGATTTATCTGTAAAAATAGCAAAAGAAATATTTGGACAGAAAAATGTTGCTACAGACCTAAAATTATCAGGTTCGGAAGACTTTGGTTTCTATCTATCAGGATATAAAGACGTGCCAGGGGTAGATGGAACCTATATGTTTATAGGAGGAAGAGAACCTGAAAATAAGGTGACTTATCCGCAAAACCACGCCACAAATTTCAACCCAGATGAAAGGGCTATGAAATACGGTGCGGAACTCCTTGCTCGATACGTCTATGATTATCTTAAGAAATAGGAAATGAAAAATAAAAATATTTTTGGCAAATATTTAAAAGCGGTAAGGTATTAGGGAGATATTTAAAATTCCCTAAGGAGCTTTTAATGAAAATAATTATTTTAGGAGCCGGCAAGGTCGGCTCTTTTGTAACAGAAGACCTCTCAAACGAGGGGCATGATATAATTGTAATAGATAAAAAAAAAGAAGTTTTAGACAATCTTTTGGCAAGTAACGACGTAATGGGACTTGTTGGCGACGGCAGGGATGTGGAGGCCTTAGTTGAAGCTGGTGTTGGCGATGCTGATCTATTTATTGCAATCAGCCAGTCCGATGATGTAAACCTTATAGCATCAATCTTTGCTAAAAATTTGGGTGCAAAAAACATTATCACAAGGCTAAGAGAACCTCGCTATGTCAAACATAGGAAGTTTATAGCTGATGTAAGTCATGCTATGAGTATAATAAATCCTGAATACATAGCAGCCAAGGACCTACAGAGAAGCCTAAAATATTCACACGCCCTAAATGTCGAGTCATTCTTTAAGGACAGGGCAATTATGATGGAGCTTGTAATAGATGAAGATTCTATTCTTGATGACAAAAAAATCTCGGAACTTGCTTCATATTCTGAAAACTACCACACCCTAATTGGTATTATAAATTCCGGTGGAGATATAAAAATCCCTCATGGTGATGACGTCCTAAAAAGTGGTGATAAAATCTACCTATTTGGAGAGAAAGACTCCATAGATAATTTCTATAAGAATGAACAAAAAGATGCCTATGACATTAAGGATGTCCTAATTATTGGTGCTGGGAACCTATCCAAATACTTGGTAGGCCTGCTTCTTGAGAGAGGTTTTAAAGTAACTGTGGTGGATATCGATAGAAATAAAGCAGAAGAAATGAGTGAAATGCACGAAGGAGCCATAGTTATAAGTGCAGATGGCACCAGTCCTGAGATGCTTGAAGAAATTAGGATTAACGACTTTGATGCAGTTCTTGCCCTTACAGGTATAGATGAGGAAAATATCTTGATTGCCCTTCTTGCTCAAAAATTTGGCCTTGAAAAGATAATTGCCAAGGTAAACAGGACAAAATTGCTTAAAATGACTGGAATCCTTGATATAGATACAACTTTTGCGCCTAAAATGGCTGCATCCGATGTAATTAACAGGTATGCAAGAAGTAAGGTAAACGCTCGAGGCGAATCAATATCATCCCTTTATAGGCTTGAAGATGAAAAGGTAGAAGTAATTGAATTTAAGGCTATAGAGCATTCTAGAATATTAGATACGCCCCTAAAAGATTTAAGCATTAGGGATGATAGTTTGGTTCTAGCAATAGATCATGGGGAGGTAGAAATAGAAATTCCAAATGGTTTCTCAAAGATAAACATCGGTGATTCTGTCATAGTTGCTACAACCAACCATAGCTTCAAGGTCTTAGACGATATATTGGAGTAATTATGAACCTTAAAATTATAAATTATTCCCTAGGAAGGTTGCTTCAAGTATTGGCACTCCTTATGACTGCGCCCTTATTAGTAGCTATCTTATACCAAGAGAGTTTAAGTAATAAAATATATTTTTTAATACCTATTTTAATAGCTTTTTGCATAGGGACAACTCTTACAAAAATAGGTGATGAATCAGCCCATATTTACACCAGAGAAGCCCTATTTATAACTGCAGCATGCTGGGTGATATTTTCGGGTATTGGAGCAATTCCACTTTATCTAACACCAACAAATTATCACACATTCTTAGATGCATTTTTTGAGATGGCAAGTGGATTTACAACTTGTGGGGCTTCTGTTGCCCTGGATGTAGAGCTTCTCCCAAATTCTATAATATTTTGGAGGTCATTATCCCACCTTATTGGAGGAATGGGGATTTTAGTATTTACCCTTGCCATACTTCCAAAATCAAATAAGGAATCATCTAACCTTCTTCAAGCGGAAATGCCTGGTCCATCTTTCGGCAAACTTACACCGAAACTAAGTCAGACAGCAAGGATGCTCTATATTATCTACTTAGTAATGACAATAATAACTACAGTTTTCCTTCTATTTGGGGGAATGGACCTGTTTGATTCAATTATTTATGCTATGGGAGCTGCAGGAACAGGTGGTTTTGCAAATAAAGGATTATCTGTGGGTTATTACAACTCAAGATATATCGAAATGGTCCTATCAATTGCAATGGTGCTATTTGGTATAAATTTCAACCTATATTATTTTGCCTTAATAAGATCAGCAAGGGAAAGTTTCAAATCTGAAGAATTGTACTGGTATCTTGGGATAATCGGCCTTTCGATTCTCCTAATTTTTATCAATATAATAAATTTCTATGGAAATATAGGCTATTCCCTAAGCCAATCAATATTTACAGTAACCTCAATAATAACAACTACAGGTTATGTATCAGCAGATTATGGAAGCTGGCCGATGCTATCTAGGAATATTTTGATACTATTAATGTTTATTGGAGGGTCTGCAGGATCAACTGCAGGTGGATTTAAGGTATCAAGATTTTTAATACTTTTTAAAACAACCGTAAATCATATCAAAAGAGTAATAAATCCAAGAAGGGTAACAGTCACAAAGATAGATGGCAAGAGAATGGATAAGGACCTAGAAGAAGCTGTAAATAAGTATTTGGTTTTATATATACTATTATTTGTAGTCTTTATGGTTATCATAAGTTACGATGTAGAAAACTTTGAGTCAGCCTTTGCAGCTGTTGCTACAACCTTTAACAACGTAGGTCCTGGTTTAAATGACTTTGGACCGGTAAATTCATTTGCAGAAATGAGCCAATTATCAAAATTCACCCTTACAATTGCTATGCTCTTTGGTAGGCTTGAACTATATCCAATGCTTTTATTATTTTCACCCTATAGCTATAGGAGATTATCTAACAAATAAGAAGAAAAGTATTGACAAATTGCAAAAATACTAGTATTATGTATGAGTCGACTCAGACCTTCATAAGGAATCGAGACGATCGCTAATCCTGGAAGCGATATAAAAATGCCGGGACGAGTACAGCCGCAAGCTACTAGTGCGGTGTCTAAATATAGTAGCCGAATAAATTATAGGAGGATGAGATGAAACATCAAAAGACATGGACTGCGACTCCATCAAACATCGAGAGAAAATGGTATGTTGTCGATGCAGAAGGTATGGTTCTAGGTAGACTAGCAAGCCAAGTTGCAGCAATACTAAGAGGAAAGAACAAACCAACATTCACTCCACACTTTGACACTGGAGATTATGTAATTGTAATCAATGCTGACAAGGTAGTTCTTACAGGGAACAAAGAAGATCAAAAAGAATACAAGAGATATTCTGGATACACAGGTGGTCTAAAGACAACTAAATATAAAGATTTAAAAGCTAAATATCCAGAAAGAATTGTAGAACACGCAATAGTAGGAATGCTTCCAAAAAATAAACTTGGTCGCGCTATGGCAAAAAAACTTAGAGTTTATGCTGGAGCTAACCACGGTCACGAAGCACAATTCCCAGAAGCTTTAGATCTTAAGTAAGGAGTAGAATATGGCAGATAACATAATTCAATCAACTGGTAGAAGAAAAACCTCTGTTGCAAGAGTAACAATGGTACCAGGATCTGGAAATATAATTGTAAACGGAAAAGATTTAGATCAATATTTTGATTTTGAAACTCTTAAAATTATAGCTAGAAGCCCACTTGCACTAACAGAAAATCTTACAAGCTATGATATCAAAGTTAATGTAAATGGTGGAGGCTACAATGGTCAAGCAGGAGCAATAAGACATGCAATCGCAAGAGCACTACTAATTGCAAACCCTGACTACAGAGTTGCCCTAAAAAGAGCAGGCTTCTTAACACGTGATTCACGTAAGAAAGAAAGAAAGAAAGCTGGTCTTAAAAAAGCTAGAAAATCTTCACAATTCTCAAAGAGATAAGAAAAATATACAAATCGCAGGAATTTATTCTTGCGATTTTTTTATACGAAGGATATTATGAACAAGATAAACTATAACAAGGTCATGGAAGACATTATAAAAAAAATCGATATGGAAGGAAAAAGACCAAGGCTTTTGCTCCAGGTTTGCTGCGGTCCTTGCTCAACTGAGGTCATAGAAAGACTAAGAGATTATTTTGATATGGAC
>JBHWRC010000040.1:0-4252 GCA_043426375.1 Anaerococcus sp. | reverse complement strand
CCTGTCAAAAGAATTATTGAGAATCTCTTTTTGCAATATTCCTTCTTCAGGGCTATAGGTATAGGCCTTGCCGTTATTTACACCATTTACACCTATAAAGGCCTGGTTGAATCTCATTTTTGAAACAAGGTCTAGGCTTAGGGCGCCCACGAAGGCGCCTGTTACCTTTCTAAATTCTCCACCGATTAGCTTAATGTTAACATTGTCGAGAAAGACTAATTTGTTGAAAAGATAAAGGGAATTTGTAAAGATGTTTAGTTTCTTATCTCCTATAAACTCACTAACATATTCCATAGTGGTTCCTGCACCTAGGTAGATATTTTGCTCAGGCATCAAAATCTGTCCGATTTTCCCCGCAATTTCCATCTTTAAATCTTTATTTTTAAGGAGTTTTTCCTCATTTGAAAATTCCTTGGGTTGTGTCTTTTCAATCTTGCTGGCTCCCCCATGAATCCTAATGAGCAGTTCCTTTTTCTCAAGTTCTATTAGATCTCGCCTTATAGTCATCTCTGTAACATTTAAGAGCTCAGTCATCTGGGAGACTTGGATAATATTATTTTCTTCTAACTTATCTAGAATTATTTTTTGTCTTTCTTCTTTTAACATTTGCCTTCCTATTCTGGGAGCGAGTTATTTTTTTACTTAAGCTCCTTTGTTTGTGCTAGATCTTTGTACCAATAAGCAGATTTCTTTGGAAATCTCTCCTGAGTATCAAAGTCTACATAGAATAGACCATACCTCTTCTCATATCCATTTGACCAAGAGAATACATCCATAAGCGACCATAGGAAGTAGCCTTTTACAATAGCACCGTCATCTATTGCATCACAAATTGCTTCAAAGTGCTGTTTGATGTAGTCAATTCTTGCATCGTCATAGACTGTATTATCTTCAAACTTATCCTTATAGCCAAGGCCGTTTTCTGTGATGTATATTTTCTTATAGTTTGGATAATCTCTTTTGACTCTCATTATCTGATCATAAAGGCCTTTTGGATAAATCATCCAGTCCCAGTCAGTCCTTGGTACATCTACATCAAATCTTCTTTGGCCTACTCCCTTGATTTGGTAAGCTGAACCACCCTTATCGCCTTTGCCGTTGTGGGTGATTTGAGTTTCCCCATCAAAATGAGCCATCCAATCACTCATGTAGTAGTTTATTCCTAAAAAGTCATTTAGGTCTTTAGCCTTTGTTAGAATTTCAATATCTTCATCACTGATATCAAGACTTCCACCATTTGCATCTAGGATTTCCTTGACCCCATCCATGGTTTCCTCAGAATAATTACCAAGATAGGTTGCATCTAGGATAAATTTGTTGTGGATTATGTCTTCAAGTTCTGCCGCTCTTACATCTCTTTCGTCTGTTGGATCGTATGGATATTTGGTTGGAAGAGCGTGTACAATTCCAAGTTCTCCATCATAGCCCTTTTCCTTATAGGCAAGTGCTGCCTTTGCGTGAGCTAGCATCATATTGTGGTGAGATTGGAAGACTTTGGCCAAGTCGTACTGGATTCCTGGTGGGAATTTACCAACCAAGTATTGACCGTCACCTATTGGCCCAATTTCATTGAAGGTTGTCCAATATTTTACTTCTTTAAATTCTTCAAAACAGAATTTAGCATAGTCTACGAAGTGTTCTATGTTTTTTCTGTTCAGGAAGTCTCCGTTTGAGTGAAGAGCTTCTGGAGTATCAAAATGGTGAAGAGTTACAAAAGGCTCTACACCTCTTTTATGGCACTCTTCAAAAACCCTATGGTAGAAGTCAACTCCCTTTGGGTTGACCTCTCCAAAACCTTGTGGAAATATTCTAGACCAAGCTATTGAAATTCTTATACCGTTGACTCCAAAGTCTTCAGCAAGCTTTAGGTCTACAGGGTACTTATGATAAAAATCACTAGCCGGTTCTGCTGTGTACCAGTAGTTGTCTTCAAGATACTTATCCCAGGCTACTGGCCCCTTGCCGTCAGTTTTTGTTGCACCTTCGCATTGGTAGGCTGCTGTTGCGCCACCGAATATAAAATCTTCTGGTAGTTTTCTCATTATTTCATACTTTCTTTTACGAAATCAAGTGAAGCTTGTCCATCTCTAGAAAGCCCAATGTATTGAGCTCCTTGAGTCTTGACTAATTTGATTCCCAGTGGGTCAGTTTCTTGTTTCATATCGTCGTAGTTTGAAGCAACTTGTGGGGCAAGGATTACAAGATCAAAGTCTGGAAGTATATCCCTGTGAGCACCATAGCTGTCTGCTACTGCTGTAACTTTTGCTCCGTGTTCTGCTGCCGCTTCATTTAAGGCGTTTGCTAATAGACCACTTGTACCTCCACCTGCACATAGGACTAGAACATTGATTGGTTCATCATCAGAAATTTCCTTTGCTGGTGCTGCTTCTTCAATTTTTTCTTCTTTTTTGTTTTCTTCTAATATTTTATCAGCTTTTTTTGTATCGAAATTCGCCTTTACCTTTTCTTGTAGTTCGCTAGAACCATCTGCCTTGCCAAATCTTTCTTCTTCTAGGATTTGCTCGTCATATACCCTGAAGAATGGGTAATAGATTATAGTATCTACAATTAGAAGTACAAAGATTAGAATGATTGCCTTAACCTGGAAGTTAAGTCCTAGAAGCATTCCAAGTGGGGCTGGTGTTGTCCATGGAAGGTTGGCTGTAAAGCTGTTCATACCTAGTGTGTCAACGAAGAATTTGAAAATCCATACGTTTACAATTGGAGCTAGGATAAATGGTACAAAGAAAACTGGGTTTAAAACTATTGGTGCACCAAATAGGATTGGCTCGTTTACACCAAAGAAGGTTGGGACAACAGACGCTCTACCTACTACCTTATTTCTCTTTGATTTTGCAAGAAGCATAAACATAAATGGAACTACAAGTGTTGCTCCGGTACCACCTAGGGTTACGATAAACATTTGTGTACCAGATGTGATTACCTTATCTGCATGCTCTCCAGCTTGCATTAGGGCAAGGTTTATGTCTGCGTTTGAATATAAAATAGCTGCTATAGCAGGTTCTACAATTGATGGACCGTGGATACCAACAAACCAGAAGAAGGCATAGGCACCAAAGATAAGTGTTAGACCAAAATATCCATCTGCCGCTTGGAATAGTGGAGCAAGTCCTAGACTTATTGACTCAGCCACACTGTTGCCTGATATATTTCTTACTATAATATCTACCGCATAAAGTAGGATTATTGATAGGGAAAATGGAATAAGGTCTGTAAATACCCTAGAAATGTTTGGTGGCACCTCTTTTGGCATCTTGATTGTAACGTCATTTCTCATACAAACCTTGTAGATATTTACTGTCACAAAGGCTGCGATGAAGGCTGTGATAAGACCCTTTGTTCCCATAAATGAAGATAAGAATCCACCCTCTGCTGCAGGATCTGATGATAAAATCAAAAATCCAATCATAGCTGCAAGCATGGTAGATATGAAGTTAATTTGTTTGGTCTTATCCATAGTCCTATTTACCATATCGGTAAAGGACTTAGCTGTTGTACCTGCTACTAAAAATCCTAGGATACCCATCGAGTAGTTGTATGGCTTCATAAGCATTTCTACAGTCTTATCGGACCAAACTATACCAAAGGCATTTGGTACAAAGGCTATAAGAATGAAAATACTTGAGAATAATACTACTGGCATCCCAGCGATAAAGCCATCTCTAATTGATCTTAGATAGATATTCCTAGATAATTTTTCAAAGAAAGGCTTAAGCTTTTCTATTCTTTCTACTAATTTATTCATTTTTACCTCTTATAAATTTCACAAATATCATAAACGATATCCTTAAGAAGCATTGTTGTCATTAAGTGGTCTTGAGCATGAATCATGATAAATCCAATTTCAAGGTCCTTACCTTGGGCATCTAAGGCAAGCATTTCTGTTTGCTTAGCATGGGCAATATTTAAATTCTCTTGGGCATTTTTTACTAAATCGTCAATTTTATCAAATTCACCCTTTTTAGCACATTTAATTGCTTCTAGTAGTGAGCTTCTCGCATCTCCAGCATAGGCTACAATTTCAAAGCCTATCATACCGATATCTTCTCTACTTAGGTTTTTTTCATCTGTCATTTTTTTCTCCTTTTATTAATCGTGATATTCGCCTCTGTCCCACTTCTCTATAAATTCTGTAAAGAATTCAGAGTTTTTAACTTGATTTTCCTTATCTTCTTTGTATTCTTCTTCGATTGCCATAATCTTTTCGATTAGCTTATCTTTTTCAGGACTT
>JBHWRC010000039.1:0-5966 GCA_043426375.1 Anaerococcus sp. | reverse complement strand
CCAAAAAACTGCTCCCGGTCCACCTAGGCAAATTGCATTAGACACTCCCACTATATTGCCCGTCCCAACACGAGACGCAGTTGAAACCATGAGGGCTTGGAAGCTTGATACATCATCCTTACCTGCTGGTTTTTCTCCTATAACTCTGACTGCATCAGAAAATAAATTAAACTGAACAAGTCCGGTCCTTATCGTAAAATAAAGTCCACAAGCTAAAAGGATTATGATCAAAATAGGATAATAGAGATATCCATTGACCGTCGATATAATACTTTTAAAAATTTCCATAATTACTCCTTAACTAAATCCAGGCAAAATCCTGGATAATTTCTTTCTTTTCTATTAGTGCATATATATACCCATACACTGTCTTATCATGCTAAAGTATGATTTTGAATAATTTACTTTATTTACCTTAATTTGTCAATTTATATTTTACTATTTGTATTATTATCCAGTTTTTCTAGCTAAAAATAGCCCACAACCAATATTCCCAATAAGGTCTACAAAAGCCTCGATAAATCCTTTTTATAATTTATCATAACTTTTTATAATAAAACGCAAAACAAACGCAAAATTATTTGCGTTTGCTTAAGGTTTAGTATTTCATTATTTTTAGTCTTTACATTTCAAATCTAATTTGCTTTATGTTCCAATACTCCATCTGGAGCTGATTCTTTGCCTACATATTCTATCCTGGTTGTAATTTTCTCTTTGGCCTTGCTTTCTTTGAAGGATTCGTCGGTTTCCTTTATTAGATAGGCACCTTCTTCTAGGCCTTTTATTTTGATCACATCACCTACCTTGCCCTTGTTTTTTTCATACATGGCAGTTGTCATTTTGTCGTAGTCCTTGCCAAATTTTGATTTCTTAGAATATTTAGGATCTTGCCCAAGCTTCTTGCTTATCTCTGCTATTGCCATTTTATCGCTATCCTTTACAAAGCGCATCATATCCCAAGGTCCCAGCTTTTCATCTTCGATTTTGAAGTAGGCTACCTGCCTTCCACTTGGATGTATGGTTGAATCGACAGTATTTTCTCCTACTTCTATTCCTATTCTTATCTCGTAGCCTTTTTGTCTATCTGCATAAGATTTGGCAAGGAATCCTCCTACAAATACCAAAACTAGTGCAAATAATCCTATAGTTTTTTTATTAAATATTTTTTTCATATTTTCTCCTTTTTTCTAGTATAGCAAAGGATGTGTAAAATCGAGATAAAAAAAGCCTATAGGATTTTAAAAAACCTATAAGCTTAAATTTTCTATTTATTTTTCAAAACCTACCCTAATTCTTTTTATAAATCTAAAGAGTGTATAGATTATGGCAAGTATTCCAATGACAGCTCCCACAAGAGTTGCTATGCTTGTGATTTTAACAAGTAGGGTCCCTTCCTTGGAATCATTAGCACTTGCTACAAATTCTCCAGATGGAAGTTTGAATTCTTCTGCTGGTCCTGATTCGTCCCTAATTGCATTTACCAAAAGCCTATCAGGCCTAGGTGGCAAAAATGGACTACAGGTCAAAAGTGTAATCATATCAAGATCACCCCTTGGATCTAGCTTGTCCCAATCGTATGGGCCTATGATTTCCTTATCGCTTACCACATATCTCATGGTCTGATCGGCCCTTTCAATATAGATGTAATCGCCGCTTTCAAGCTCGTCCACATACAAAAACATAGTGTCGCCCCACCAGCCCCTATGACCAGCTATGGCCGACCTTGTACCGGCACCACCTATTGGAATAGCAGTACCGGCCACTTGGGCAACACCCTTAGATATATGCTCATTTGTTGCATCAAGATATATTGGTAGATACTTATCAAGCTTAGGTATTGATAAATAGGCAAATGGAGTATTTGTTGTCCTAAACATTTCATACTTATTTTCGTAGTCTTCTGTGGTAAAAGGATCTTCTACACTGATGTCTGTTTCCTTAATTTTTTGGTTGTAGGCCATAGCCTTGTCGTTTTCTTCTTGGATTTCTTCGGCTCTTTGTCAAATCGTGTTGGTAATTAAAAATCAACTACATTCTTTATCGGGGATAGAAACTTCTATCCCCGATTTTTAACTAGCAAATAAATTCCTTGTAATAAGTATTCTAGTTCTAAAATTCGCAAAATTACTGTAACCAAACGCCACTCTCTTTAAAACCTTAATGTAATTGTTTATTCCCTCAATAGCACCATTAGAATATTCAAATTTAAATGAATTCTTAAGATAGTCAATATACTCAAGGCAAGTATCAATAGACACCTGCATCTTAAAACCAACCCTCTCCCTAAAATAAATCAAATGCCTTTCAAAAAAATCAAAATCTCGATTTTCAATATCCTGCCTGATAATTTGATAGCAAGAATAAGAGTCTTCTAGAACCTTATCAACTGAAATACTTTCGTTAACAACATCTAACTGAGAAATATACCTACCAGGGAAATGTATTTTTTTAGAAAGGACCGTCGAACTAAGCAATCTATAAGGTTTTAGAAATAGCTTCCAATATTTCTTAAGCTTCTTGTAATCTAAAGAATAATTAGAATAAGTCTTCATAGTATCAACTCTAATCTGATTAAAAGATCTAGAAAAGAGACCAACAATATGAAACCTATCAATAATAATCTTAGCGTTTACAAACAACTCCTTAATTAAAGAAATATAAGGACTATACATATCAATACAAATAGTCTCAACCTGATTTCTAACAGATTTAGGAAAAGAAGAAAAATATCTTTTTAAAAAAGGCAATTGTCTATTCTCAACAATATCAACTATCCTACGATTATCAGCATCACAATAAATAAAACTCATAGCACCTTTAGCATCTTTAGTTGATTTAAATTCATCAAAACATAGATGTTTAGGAAGCGTTCTAAAATCTACATTAAAATAATTATCAAACTTAGATAAAAATCTAGAAACACTAGTATTTGAAATATTGTTATCTCTGGCAATATCTTTAATTGAAATCTTCTTAGTTAAATCAACCAATATATGTTTTTTTACTTGATTAGAAATATTACAATGTTTATCAACTATCTTAGACTCAAGTAAAAAATATTTATTACAATCCTTGCAGTGCATCTTTTGTTTATTTAAATCAATTAGTACAGGGTAATCCCCTGCTCTGGAACATCTTACAGTAGATGGTTTAAAGCCATACTTAATTAGATTATGGTTAGAGCCACAATGAGGACAAACTTGGTCAAAATATTCTAATTTAGCAGTTAGGATTGTATAAGTTACACCTTTAATGACTTTGTGATATATTCCATCAGAAAAATTAAGATTCTCATCTTTGATATTTAGTAAATTTGTAATAAAATAATTCTTAGACATATTTAATCTCCTTTTAAGTTGTAGCTGATTTAATTATAGGGTAAATGATTAAATATGTCTTCTTTTTTTACAAAAAAATCGTGTTGAAAGAAGTTTCATTTACTTCTACCAACACGATTTATTATAGAACCTAAAATTCTTGCCGCCTTGACTGTAAAAAAAATTCGAATATATAATTTTGTTAAGGGATAGAAAAAGCTTGGGTTTGAATCAACCATGAAAAGAGTATCAGCAAATGCATAAAAAGGGGGCCTTGCCCATAAGGCAATCCCCTTCTTATTTATTTAGCTTTGCTTATTTCCTTCCCTTAAGTCTCCTAAGGTATCTTTCAAATATAGGTAGGCTTAGGTTTTTGTTTGCTTTTTGGTCTTTGTCGTCTTTTTTATCTGCTTCTTTGGCGTCTTTGTCCACTACGATAACATTTTTGTTTTCGTCTTCTTTTTTATCTTCTGTCTTAGGACTCTCCTTAGCTTTTTCGTCGTCGTCTTTTGTAAGGGTAACTGTTTCGACCTTTTTGACTGCTCTTGCTACTTTTTGTTCGAGATTTTTGGAGAAATCTCTTTCACTTTCATTTGGTGAGTCGTGGGTTAGGTCGTCTATCCTTGTGATTGGTGTAAGCTCGCCAAGGTTAAGCACTGCTACTTTTTCGCCTTTTTTTGCTCTAATTAGTGGATTAGTATTTAGGTCCGCTTGGTTTATTTCATCCAGTTCGATTAGTTTTTCGTTTGCCCTGTCTGTGGTATCTTCCGCTTGTTTTAGAAGATTTGCTAGTCTCTTGTATTCCTCGTTTGCTTGGTCAGGATTTTTCTTTTCTAATTCCTCAAGGCTGTCTAGCTCGTTGTCTAGTAGGGCTTGTTGGATTAGGGTTTCGATTTTTTCTGTTTGTTCCCTTAGGATCATAGATAGGCCAATTATTTCCGCTTCTGTTTCGTCGTAGTTATCATTTACAAAGAGAATTGATCTTTTCTTTTCTTCTAGAAGTCCATCTATGTGGGCCATAGCTTTTTTGAGTTCATCTTCAGTATGGCTTGATTTTTGGTTTATCTCCTCTTTTTTAGTTTCTGCTTTAGGCTTTTCAGAGGATTTTTCTTGTTCTTCTTTATTATTTTTTGATTCTTTAAGATCTGCTTCTACGTCTGCTATTGTAGAGTTAATCTTATTAGTTTGAGTATTTAATAGGCTTATTAGGCTTGTGATCTCTCCATGTTCGCCGGTAAGGCCTACTTCATTGTTTGCCTTTTTAGAATCTGTATTTTCATCAGTTTTGACATCTGATGACTTGATTAGGTCATCACCTTCTGCCTTATCTACTACTTCTAGTTTTGCAAGTGAATTTGCAGGGATCTTGTATTCTTCTGCATTGTCAATAACTTCTACTTTTTCTTCATCTGATGTTGGATCGATGTAGCTAATTTTTAGGATTTTGTCATCTTCGTTAGTTTTTTTAGCATCGACGTAGTCTGATAGGTTTTTATCATCTTCTGTGTCATTAAGTAGGTATTTTGAGAATGGAAGATTTAAAAAAGGATTTACCTTTTCTTCCTTGTAGTTTTCATAGGCTCTTACAACCTCGTCTCTTGATACAAAGAAATCATATTTGTCAGCTCTTTCGATTTTGATATCAATCTTGCCAAGGACTTTTTCTCCGCCCATTTCTACTAGGTAGTAGAGGGAGTAGTCGCCCGGTTCAGCCTTTTCGTCAAATTTGACATCTAGTGCTACGGAGCCAGTGTTTCTGATTTTTGTCTTGATTACATAGCCCTTGTAGTCATCATTTTCGATTTCTTTAGTCTCTTTTTCTCTTTTTTCACCTTCTGCTGTAACTACACCATCAGCGATGTAATTTTTTAGGTTTAGCGACTCGATTTGGCTATCTTTGAGGGCAAAAAATGAAATTGTGTATTCTTTATTTAGGCCGTCGCCAACTATACCTAGTCCGTAGTTGAGTGTGAAGTGGTTTGTTACTCCTATTTGCTCTTTTTTGAGTATAGATTCTGGATTTAAGATATCGTGAACGTTGACCTTGAATGGTCTTTCTTTGTTTTCAGCTTCATTGCCTTTTTGGCTTATGTAGTTATCGTTTTTATCTTCTGGGAGAGTCTGTCTTATGACTGGACTTGAAACAGGCGCTTGATTTTGTATTTGTGCTGGCGCTGGTGTTTCTGTTATGGTCGTGTCAATGTCTTCTTCTGTAATTAAATTAGTATCTTCTGTAGGATTTGCCTCTTCTAATTGGTCTACTTGGCTTGTTGGTTCTGTTGTATTTTCTGGTTTTGTAAGGTTTTCAGTAGCGCTAGCATTTAGCGGTAGGCTTAGGGCTAGGGCTAGCGACAGGATTCCGTATCCTAGTTTATTTGTCTTCTTTTTCATAAAATCCTCCATTTGTTAATATTTTATCATAGATTTGAAATTTTACAACATCTATTTTAGAAATATTAGATATTAATTATTATTTCTAAAAAGCAATTACTATTACAAGTATTTACTGGCTTCTCTCCTAGATAAGGCCGGCATTTCGTCCATATTTTCATCTAAAAAATCCCTTACCCAACTAGGATTGGTCTTAGAATATTCTCTAAGAGCCCAACCGATGGATTTTTCTATAAAAAATTTCTCATCTTTAGTTTG
>JBHWRC010000038.1:0-11027 GCA_043426375.1 Anaerococcus sp. | reverse complement strand
GCCTGTTATAACTGATCCTAAAAAAGCATCGTCTTCTCTATTTTGGGCCATATCTGAGATGGAAAAAAGATATAAACTTTTTGAAGAAAACCATGTAAGGGATATCAAGGGTTATAAAAAAGCAGCAGAGACTGATGATTCTATGGAAAACCTGCCTTATATCGTGGTAATCGTAGACGAGCTTTCAGATTTAATGATGACAGCAGCGAGTGAAGTAGAAGACTATATCACAAGACTTGCTCAAAAATCTAGGGCTTGTGGTATTCATCTTATAATAGCAACCCAGAGACCAACAGTAGATGTAATCACAGGTACCATCAAGGCAAATATCCCATCAAGGATTTCCTTTGCTGTTACAAGCCAAATTGATTCAAGGACCATCCTTGATATGCAAGGAGCAGAAAAACTTCTAGGCAAGGGAGACATGCTTTATGCTTCCTCAGATTCTATGAAGCCAGTAAGGATCCAAGGAGCCTTTGTATCTGACGAAGAAGTCCTAAGTGTAGTAGAATATATAAAAGATAGTAGTGAGACAAATTATAATGAAGAAGCAATCGAAAAGGTAGAAGAAAATATCACAACAGACCTTGAAGATGAGGATGAACTAATAAATGAAGCTATAAAGGTCATAGTTGCAGACCAGACAGCCTCAGTATCCATGCTTCAGAGAAAACTTAAGATAGGCTATGCAAGAGCTGGAAGGATTATAGATCAGCTAGAGCAAAAGGGTATAGTAGGCGGATACGAGGGAAGCAAACCACGTAAGGTACTCGTTGATAGGACATATTTTGATGATTAATAGGAGAAAGAAATGAATATCGCAAATAAAGTTACAATGATAAGACTTATCTTAATTCCAATTTTTGTAGGAGTTTTTTATCATTATGGTACGTCCCATAATATAGCGGCAATCTTATTTATGATTGCATCCCTAACTGATGCTGTAGATGGCCACCTTGCAAGAAGTAGGAATTTAATTACTAACTTCGGTAAGTTTGTAGATCCGCTTGTAGATAAGGTTCTTACGATGGCAGCCTTTATAGTTCTTGTGGAAGCGGGCACAATACCTGCTTGGGCAGTTATTATTATAATTGCAAGAGAATTGATAATAACAGGTTTTAGGACTCTTGCAGCTGATATGGGCATCACTATTGCAGCATCCATTTGGGGTAAGGCAAAGACAACCAGCCAGATGATCTCTCTCGTGCTTTTATTACTTAACAACCAGGCTCTTAATAAGTTTGGAATTTATGTATTCTATATTGCAGTTATCCTTACTTTGATTTCTGGAATTGATTATATAGTAAAGAATAAAAAAGTTTTAGACTTAGAAAATATATAAAATTGGAGAAGATATGGAAAATGAAAAAGGCAAGAAATTAATTATAGGACAGATAATTCTATTGATATTTCAAGCCCTAGCATCCCTTGCAGGCAAGTTCATTCACCAAAGATTTATGTCAGATGGGGCAAGTATTACAATTAAAAAATTTAATTTTATATCGCCAATGACTTGGGGCTATGGAAACATATTTCCCATATTGTTTATTCTTTCGATTTTACTCTTGGCTATTATTTTGATAAATGCTTTAGTTAAAAATAACTACAGCGAAGATAAGCTTAGCTCAAATATAGTAAGCTTCGGAAGCTTATTGTTTTTGATGGCACCTCTATTAATTGGAGTCCAGCAAATTAATATTGGTCTGATGGTTATTGTGACGGTTCAATTTATAGTATTTGCAATCAATATGGTAAGAACAAGATCCTAGTCTTTAATTAAATTAAAATTAAGATATAATAATGATAAGACATTAAATGTATAAGGAGTGTATATGGACGCTAATAAGAAAAAAGCTCTAGACCAGGCTTTTAAGCAGATAGAAAAGAAATACGGCAAAGGTTCTATAATGAAGATGGGTGAGGCGCCAAAGGTCTCAATTGACGCAATCCCAACTGGAGCTATAAATCTTGATATAGCCCTAGGAATCGGTGGTCTACCTAGAGGTAGGGTAATAGAGATCTATGGGCCAGAATCATCTGGTAAAACAACTCTTGCTCTTCACGTAATCGCAGAAGCTCAAAAGATGGGCGATACATGTGCCTTTGTCGATGCAGAGCATGCCCTTGATGCAGAATATGCTGGAAACCTCGGAGTAAATATAGATGAACTAATCTTATCTCAACCTGATACCGGTGAGGCAGGTCTAGATATTGCAGAAAGCCTAGTAAGAAGTGGGGCAGTAGGTCTAATTGTAATAGACTCAGTTGCTGCCCTTGTACCAAAGGCAGAAATTGAAGGTGAAATGGGAGATAGCCATATGGGGCTTCAAGCAAGACTTATGAGTCAGGCCCTAAGAAGACTTACTGGTATTATATCTAAATCAAACACCACAGTTATCTTTATCAACCAATTAAGAGAAAAAATCGGGGTTATGTTTGGTAATCCTGAGACAACTACAGGTGGTCGTGCCCTTAAATTCTATTCTTCAGTCAGACTTGACATCAGAAGAATAAAGACAATAGCAGAAGGAGACAACTCTATTGGATCAAGGACCAGGGTTAAGATTGTAAAAAATAAAGTTGCCCCACCATTTAAGATAGTCGAATTTGATATCATGTATGGTAAGGGCATTTCAAAATCCGGAGTTCTCCTAGATACAGCTGTCGACTTAGAAATAATAGATAAGGCCGGATCATGGTACTCATACGGAGAAGAAAAACTCGGCCAGGGTAGGGAAAATGTAAAGGTCATGCTTGAAGAAAATGATGACCTTGCAGCAGAGATAGATAAAAAAGTAAGGGCAGCCTTTAAGGGTGAAGAAGTAGATTCTGCTGAAGAAGCCGATGTAGATGGCAAACAAGAATCTATACTTGCTGACGAAAAATAATTTACAAAAATAAAAACACAGACTCGATTTTAAATCGTTTCTGTGTTTTTATTTGCCTATAGAAAAGTTAGTTGGTCAATATTCATATCAGATAGGTTTGAAAGAGAGATCCCAATTAGCCTAATATATTCTCCCTCAAAAGCCTCATCCAGGAGGATACAAGCTTCTTCGTAGATATCTGTCGCCTTAAAAATTGGCTCTTGTAGAGTAATAGACCTAGTTTGATTTTTGAAATTTTCATCCTTTAATTTTATGGAAACAGTCTTGGCCCTGATATCTTTTTTAATCATTTCAATTTCTATAAGATTTGCTATGTTTCTTAGATAATCTTTGAGTATTTTTTTATCATTTGTATTTTGACTAAAGGTGCGTTCTTTGCCAATAGACTTCCTGTCCCTAAGTGGATTTATTGGTCTATTATCAACTCCTCTAATCACATCATAGATGTAATCCCCACTTTTTCCAAAAAGC
Source organism: Anaerococcus sp. (assembly GCA_043426375.1). GTDB lineage: Bacteria > Bacillota > Clostridia > Tissierellales > Peptoniphilaceae > Anaerococcus. Next base: position 7,668 of record JBHWRC010000038.1, on the reverse strand, counting down.
TCCTCTAAAAAATACCTATCAAGTCTTAGCAGGTCAGAAACCTTATAGATACCAATATTATTAAGCTTTGCTGTTGCTCTTTTTCCAATCCCATGAACCTTTCCTACATCAAGATTTGGTAAAATCCTCTTTGCTTCTTTTTTGTCTATATACTTAATGCCAAAAGGCTTATCCCAGTCGCTTGCAAGTTTTGCTAAAAATTTGTTGTAGGAAATACCGATTGAGATAGGAATCCCAGTTTCATCTAGGATTTGTTTTTGTAGGTTTTTTGCAAATAAGCTTGGATTTTCGATATCTATTTCGATATAGGCCTCATCTATGGAAACTTGCTCAAAAAGATTGGCATGTAGTTTTATCAAATCGAAAACTTCCCTGGATTTTTCCCTATAATAGGGATGGTCAACCTTTACCAAAATAAGGTTTGGACACAGGTCTTTTGCAATAAAAACAGGCATGGCTGAATGGATACCAAATTTTCTCGCCTGGTAATTTGCAGTTGTGATTATAGATTTGTTACTAAGGCCTCCTACAGCCATTGGCCTTGTCTTTAATTTTGGATTTCTAAGTTCTTCACAGGATGCATAAAAGGCATCACAGTCGATATGGAATATGTATTTCATACTTCTATTATACTAATAATAGAGTAAATTGCCTAAATTGCATAACATGGTCTTTAAAAGTAAAGTTATGATATGAGAGTAGATAAATTTTTAAAAAATTCAAGAATTATTAAGAGAAGACAAGTCGCCAAGGAAGCTTGCGAAAATGAACGTGTCAAAATAAATGACAAAGTTGCCAAGGCTGGCAGTGAAGTTACCAAGGGCGATATAATTGAGATAACATTTGGTAAATCAGTACTCAAAGTAAGGGTCCTAGACCTAATAGAGGGTGCTAAAAAAAGTACGGCAGAAGAAATGTATGAGGTTATAGATGGCTAATAATAGACGAAAGGCAAGGAAAGATACCTACCTTTCAAAAAGAGGTGCAAAAAATAAAAAATTCCTAATGGCAGCTGGATCTCTTTTAGTCGTTTCAAGTCTGGGCTTTGCCTATTTGAATTCTTCTATGAATAAGGAACACGCAGATATGAATAAGGATATTATCTCAAGTCAGAAAAAGCTTGATGATGTCAAAAATGAGATAGAAGACCTTAAAGAAGACTATGAAATGCGAAACACTGATGAGTTTAAGGAAAAAGTAGCCAAGGAAAGACTAGGCATGGTCAAAAAGGGTGAGGAAGGTAGCGAAGAAAATTCTGTAGTAAAGCCAGTCGAAAACATAGACAAGGAAGATAATCTAAAAGCTAGTGAAGAAAATCCAGCAAATGTAGAAAAGCAAGAAAATCAAGAAGGCCAAGCTAATGGCCAAAGCCACGAAGCTACTAGCCCTAACGGAGAAAAAACGACAGAAAATGCAGATGGAAGATAGGATTCTAAGGTCTATAGAAAAGCATAAGCTAATAAAAAAAGCTGACACCATTATAGTTGGAGCAAGCGGTGGACCAGATAGTCAGTTTATGATCTATATACTAAATTCTTTGAAATCTCAAATTGATTTTGAAATAATCCTGGCCCATCTAAACCACCTTCATAGAAAAGAAGCAAGAAATGATGAAAACCTTGTTAGAAAAACCGCAGAAGAACTAAATCTTAAATTCTTCACAAGGGCAAGGTCAATGGATGACTATGCAAGGGAGCATAAGATATCGTCAGAAGATGCAGGTAGGCGTCTGCGTTATGAGTTTTTTAATGAGCTTGCTAAAGAATATAAAAATTCTAAAATTGCGGTAGCCCACAACAAGGATGACCAGGCAGAGACAGTCCTAATGAGGATTATCAGGGGCACAGGTCTAGATGGGCTAAGGGCAATGGATTACAAAAGTGGAAATATAATTAGGCCCATCTTAGATATAAAAAAATCAGAAATTCTGGCCTTCCTAGATTCAAAAAACATAGCTTACGCTATAGATCATACAAATTTTGAAAATGATTATACTAGAAATAAAATTAGACTTGATATAATTCCAAAACTTGAAGATATAAATCCTAGGGTAATTGATCAAATCTACAATCTTTCAGAACTTGCAAAAGATGATTTAGAAATTTTGGATGAAGTAATCGATGATAAGTTTACCGATCTTGCAGAGATAAAAAAAGATAGGATTACCTTCGATAAGGCAAAATTTGATAAAACAGATTCCGCAATTTTAAGAAGGATTATTAGAAAAGCTATTGAGACCCTAAATGGTGAAATTAAAGATATTTCTAAAGAAAATATAGATGAGTATCTAACTATAAGAGACCTTGATAATGGCAAAAAAATCATCAAAGATAGGCTTAGACTTAGAAAATCATATGATTCATATATCCTTGAAATGGAGAAAACTAAGGGCAAATTTAACGATGAGCTTTATTTGAAAGATCTTGACCTTATTAATTTTGATGGATTATATATAAAAACAAGTATAATTAATAGTAACAAGTACGAAAAATCTAGAAATATAGGATATTTTGACTATGATAAGCTTAAATTCCCTCTAAAGGTGCGTACAAGAAAGAATGGTGACAGGTTCACCCCTCTTGGACATAAGAGTGAAAAAAAGCTTAAGGATTTTTTTATTGACCAAAAAGTTGATAGGGAAAAAAGAGATGATATTCCCCTTATTATATCAAATGATAAGATTATCTGGCTTATAGGTCTTAGGATAAGTGATAACTTTAAGGTCACAGAAAGTACTAAGAGAATTCTAAAAATTGAGGTTTGTGATGAAAATAAAAAAAGATGAGATAATTGAAAAAATCCTAATTGATGAAGAAAGTCTTAGCCTTAAGATTAAGCAATTGGCTAAAACCCTTAATGAACACTATGCAGATAAGGATGAGTTGATTTTAATTTGTATCCTAAAAGGATCAGTTATGTTTATGGCAGAACTTGCCAAACACTTAAATATCGAAACTAAAATGGAGTTTATGTCAGTTTCTTCTTATGAAGACAATACTTATTCATCTGGTAATGTAAAAATCCTCATGGACCTTGATATAGATATAAAAGACAGGGAAGTTTTGATTGTTGAGGATATAATTGATACAGGCTTTACACTTAAGAAAATCAAGGAAACTCTTCTAAGAAGAGAGCCAAAGGATCTTAAAATTATAACCCTACTAGATAAGCCAGAAAGACGTGAAGTTGATATAAAGCCAGACTTTACTGGATTTAAGATACCAAATGAATTTGTTGTAGGTTTCGGCCTTGACTATGACCAACTTTATAGGAATCTGCCTTATATTGGTATTTTGAAAAGATCACTTTATGAAGATATTGATCAGATGAAATAGGTCTTAGCACCTATTTTCTTTTGCAAATAATAAGGAGGTAAAAATGCAAAGTTTTGATAGGATAATTTTAGTCTTATATGGGGCGATTACTATTTTCTTCATCTATAGACTATTTAAACAAATTAAGGATAAGAAAATGCTCGGCGAAGATGCCAAGGCTTTCAAAAAGCCAATTTCATCTATGGAAATGATTTTATTTTCAATCCTTATTGTAGTAGGTGGCATTAATTTTGTAAACGGCTATAGGGTAAATGATATTTATTCTATGATTACTGCAGTTGTAATGTTAGTACTTGCCGTTGTATTTATGGTTTTTACTATGGCTAAGCTTTATATAGCAGAAAATGGTATGCTTACAAACACAGGTTTCGTAAGTTTCAAAGACCTCAAAAAATGGGGCTTTGATACAAATAGGGGCGAACTTGTAATGGCAATAAAAAAAGACGGAAACACAAATCGTGAAAGCGTTAAGGTCAAAAAAGAAGACATAGATGAGATAAATGGCCTTATAAGAAAGTATAAACTAGGCAAATAAGCTTGAAAAATACTCCATTTAACCGTATCATATAAGAGTTAAATTATACAAAGGAAGAAGATATGTTACTGGTTATAGATATTGGAAATACAAATACCGTAATTGGTATTTACGATAAAGAAAATTTAAAGGCTAGATTTAGAGTGGCAACTGACTTGAAAAGCACCAGCGATCAATTGGTTGCTACTTTATTTAATATGTTTCTTATCCATGAGATAGATATCAAAAATATAAAAGACACAATAATCTCATGCGTAGTGCCAGATGTCTTATACAACTGGCAATCTGCAAATAGGAAGCTTTTTGATAAGGAAGCAGCGGTAGTAGAACATGATACCTATAGAGGTATTACAATAGAATACGAAAATCCAAGTGAAGTTGGAGCTGATAGGATAGTAGATGCAGTGGCAGCCTACGAAAAATATGGCGGGCCTTGTGTTGTAGTAGACATGGGCACAGCTATTACCCTTGATGTTATTACAGCTGACGGTAGGTACTTAGGAGGTTCTATAGCTCCAGGTATTAGAATAGCCCAAGATGGACTTTTCGGAAAAACTGCAAAACTTCCTAAGATAGAGCTAAAACAACCTAGTACTGCTATAGCAGAATCAACATCTGATGCTATCAATTCTGGGATTGTAATAGGTTATATTGGGATGATTGATAAGCTAATTGATACAATTGAAGATGAGATGGTAAAAAGACTTGGGGTTAAAAAAAGCGACATAAATGTAATTGCAACTGGTGGCTTTTCGGAACTAATATCACAATCTAGCGAGTATATAAATACCATAGAGCCTGATCTCATGCTTGAAGGCCTTAGGATAATATATGAGAGAAATCACTCAAGCTAAGTCTATCATGCTAGCACCCCTTGCAGGAGTGACAGATACGGCCTTTAGGATAATTTGTGAGAAAAATGGATGTGATAAAACCTTCACAGAAATGGTATCTGTAAATGCCTTAGTTTATGATAATAGGGCTACAGAAGATATTATGTTTATATCTGATATGGAAAAAAATGCCAATATCCAAATCTTTGGTTCAGATGTAGATAAGATTAAGAAAGTTGTTGAGGAAAAAATCAATCCCCTCAATAATATCAAAGAGATTTCCTTTAATATGGGGTGTCCTGCACCAAAGATATTTAACAACGGTGAAGGATCGGCCCTTTTAAAAGATCCAAATAAGGTATATAAGATAACTAAAGCCTTAAAAGAATCAACTAACAAGCTAGTAAATATAAAATACAGACTTGGAGTTGATGATGATTCTATTAATTATTTAGAAAATGGTAAGGCCATGGAAGAAGCTGGTGCAGATTATATAATCCTTCACGCAAGGACTAGAAAAGCAATGTATTCTGGCCATTCTGATTGGAATGCCATTAAAAAATTAAAAGAAAGCGTGAATATACCAGTAATAGCTAACGGAGATATATTTACTCCGGAAGATTTTATAGAAGTAATAAATCAAACTGGAGCCGATGGGGCTATGATAGCTAGAGGTGCAATGGGAAATCCATTCATTTTTAGATATATCAAAGAATACCTAGAAAAGGGATCCTATAACAAAGTATCCTTTGATGATATAATAAATCAAATCAAAGAACACTACGAACTAGCCCTTAGATTCAAGGATGAAAGACTAGTTATAAATCAAATGCGTAAGCACGTTGGTTGGTATATAAAGGGTCTTTACATGTCAAGCGAATATAGGGACAGAGTTAATAAGATATCTACAAGTAAGGAAATTTTTGACTTACTAGATGAATATAAAGAAGTATTAGGTGATTATAATGACAGAGAAAAAAGAAGTAATATTAACTAAGGAAAAACTAGAAAAACTAGAGGACGAACTAGAATATTTAAAAACTAAAAAGCGTCCAGAAATAGCAGAGAAAATCAAGATAGCAAGAAGCTTTGGTGACCTTTCAGAAAACGCTGACTATGACGAAGCGAAAAATGAACAAGGTGAAGTGGAATCTAGAATCATGAAAATCGAAGACATGATCAGAAATGCTAAGACTATCGAAGTTAATGAAAATTCTGATACAGTAGGAGTTGGTAATACAGTTACCTTATATGATGAAGAATTTGAAGAAGAAGTTGAATACAAACTTGTAGGAACTGCTGAATCTAACCCACTTGAAGGGTATATTTCTAATGAGTCTCCAGTAGGAGAAGCAATTATTGGCCACAAGGTGGATGATAGAGTAGAAGTAGAAACACCAAATGGCAAGATGTACTTTGTAATTAAGAATATTAAATAAGGAGAGAAAATGGCTGATAACACACAAGATTTAAATGAAATGCTTAAGGTCAGAAGGGATAAACTTCACGAGCTTAAACAAGAGGGAAAAGACCCTCATCATATAGTAAACTTTAAAGATAGAACAAACTCTAAGGAAATTAAGGATAATTTTGACTCTTACGAAGACAAAACAGTTAGGGTAGCAGGAAGAATCCTTGCCAAAAGAGGCCACGGCAACATGAGCTTTATGGATGTCCAAGACGAGTCTGGAAGAATCCAAGTGGTAAACCGTAAAAATGTTATCGGCGATGATTTTAAATATATCAAAAAATACGATATTGGCGATATCGTAGGAGTTGAAGGTAGGGTATTTAGGACAAATCAAGGAGAAATCTCAATCGAGGTTCAAAAATCTGACCTACTTACAAAGTCCCTACAAATCCTACCAGAAAAATGGCACGGCCTAAAAGACCCTGACCTTAGATATAGACAAAGATATATAGACCTAATTGTAAATCCAGAAGTAAAAGACGTATTTGTTCAAAGATCAAAAATCATATCCGCAATTAGGGAATACCTAGACAATAGGGGCTTTCTTGAAGTTGAAACTCCAATCCTAAATACAATAGCAGGTGGAGCTACAGCTCGTCCTTTTATTACCCACCACAATACCCTAGATATTGACATGTACCTAAGAATAGCCAACGAACTCTACTTAAAAAGACTAATCGTGGGTGGATTTGATAGGGTATATGAAATTGGTAGGATGTTTAGAAACGAAGGGATGGATGCAACTCACAACCCAGAATACACCGCAATGGAACTTTATCAGGCCTATGGTGATTACGAAGATATGATGGAAATTACCGAAGGCATGGTAGAATTCATTGCAAAAAAAGTTAAGGGTACAACTCTAGTTGAATTTGACGGCAATGAAATAGAACTAAAGGCTCCATGGAAGAGAATTTCTATGATAGATGCTGTAAAAGAACACTCTGGTGTAGACTTTAATGAAATTAAGACAGACGAAGAAGCAATAGCAATTGCCAAAGAAAAAGGTGTAGAAGTAAAGGAAACAAGGGGAGAAATCATTGCGGAATTCTTTGATGAATTTGTTGAAGATAAGCTAATCCAACCAACCTTCATCACTGATTATCCAGTAGAAATATCACCACTTGCAAAGAGAAAAAATGACGATAGGTCACTCACATACAGGTTTGAAGCCTTCATTTCAGGAGCAGAAATTGGAAACGCCTTTTCAGAATTAAACGATGCAGAAGACCAAAGAGAAAGATTTGAAGACCAAGTAAGAAAAAGAGAAGCAGGCGATGATGAAGCTCAGATGATGGACTATGACTTTGTAAATGCCCTAGAAGTAGGACTTCCTCCAACAGGTGGACTTGGTATAGGTGTAGATAGGCTAATCATGATCCTAACTGGCCAACACTCAATAAGAGACGTACTATTATTCCCAACAATGAAGCCAATAGGCTTAGAAAAGGCAGAAAATAACGATTCGTCAAAAGAAACTTACGAAACTTACGA
>JBHWRC010000037.1:0-6030 GCA_043426375.1 Anaerococcus sp. | reverse complement strand
AGCCATAGGCTAAGAACTGTGTCACGTCCATTTATAAGGAAGTTTTTAATGTCTAAATTCTTTTCTGCCTTAAGTACAGCAAGTTGAGTTGCCCATTCAAGTCTAGTGAAGTTTTCTGGAACTATTTCTTCGTGTGGATTTTCAGGTTCTTTTAGTCTAGTATCTTTCTTTCTTGAAAGAGGTGGGATTCGTGGCACGATTAGAGCTGCAACGATTCCTGATATACCAACTATTAGGTAGAAGGTACCAAACCTATTTACCATGTTCACGTTTGATAATACAACCATACAAAATGTGATAGACACAGCTGAGAAGGTTGTCGAAATTATTGATGCTTCTTTTTCGGTATAGTTGCCTTCTTCGTATTGTTTTGCTGTAAGGGCTACACCTATGGTTCCATCACCAATCCATGAAGCTAAACAGTCAACTGCAGAACGACCAGGTAAGTGAAAGACTGGACGCATGATTTTTGATAAGAAAATACCCACAAATTCTAGGATACCAAATTCTGTAAGAAAAGGTAGGATAAAACCTGCTACAAGGAAGATTGTAAGAAGGCCTCCTATTAGGTCATAAAGGATTAAACCACCAGTATTTTCTGACCAAATCATTTCAGGACCAATTTTAAGGGCTGTCATAAAGCCAATTATAAGACCTACTACCCTTGCAAATAGCCAGAAAGGAGTAATATCAGATACCTCCTTAAGGATTGGCGTTCTTTCTATAAAATCTGGTTTTGAAACTGTATATATTATTGCAAGTAGGGTTGAAATAGTAATACATGTAAGTGCCACGTAGTGGATTGGAACAACACTATTTATTGTTTCGTTTAAGAATTTTGAAATAACTGAAACTGCTACTGTAGATCCGCCGTCAGCGGTTTTGAAAGGTGTCATAAGTAAAAGTACACCGATAGCCGAAGGTATTACGAATTTTAGCATTCTGCCTAGAGATATTTTTTCTTTTTTAACTGTCATTTTGAACCTCTTAATTTAACTAGCGCTCATTTTAGAGCATTTGTCAGACAACTTTCTAATAATTATAGTTACCTATCAAGAATTTAAATATAATATGTATCATATAATTATTAGAATATGCAAAGTATAGATATTTTGTGGTAAAAAAAATAAGATCAATTACAAAACTTCCTATTTTTTTAATCTTTTACCTTGCTCAAAAAAATATTTTTCCCTCCTTCATAGTAATTTGTAAATAAAATAACGATTTCTTATACTATAATATTAACATATCTATTACATTTCTTCAAGAATATTTTTAATCAAAATCTGTTTTTTAACAAGGAAAGATTATTGATAAATTCAATTTATAAGCAAGAAAAAAACTGCCACAAAACTGCAGCAGCTTAATTAAATTATTTTTCTTTTCTATATGGTGACTCATCTACTGGCCAAGCTTCAGCTTTTTCAGGTCTTTGTTCTCTTTCTGGCTTTTCTAGTAAGGCTTTTCTTGAAAGATTAATCCTTCCTTGCCTATCTATTTCTGTCACCTGAACTTTTACAGTATCTCCTATCTTAAGCTCATCTTCAACCTTGCCTACTCTATGGTGGGCGATTTGGCTTATGTGAAGGAGACCTTCCTTGCCTATTGCTATTTCAACAAAAGCACCAAAGTTCATGATTCTTACAACAGTTCCTTGGAAAACATCACCTGGTTTTGGATCAGTAACTATTGACTTTATCATCTCAATAGCTTTCTTTCCGCTTGCACCGTCGTTAGATGCGACAGTAATATGACCATCATCTTCTGTTTCGATTTTAACACCTGTTGCATCGATAATTTTGTTGATATTTTTACCACCAGAACCAATTACATCTCTAACCTTTTCTGGGTCTACGTCTATTGTGTATATTCTTGGTGCATAGTCAGATAATTCTTCTCTTGGCTTACCAATAGCAGATTCGATTACATCTAAGATTCTAAATCTAGCATCTTTTGCGTCAGCTAGGGATTCTCTTAGGACTTCTTCTGTAATACCTGATATCTTCATATCCATTTGTAGGGCAGTGATACCATCTCTTGTACCTGCTACCTTAAAGTCCATGTCACCAAGGTGGTCTTCAAGACCTTGGATATCTGTTAGTATTGAAATTGAGTCGTCTTCTTTGATTAGCCCCATTGCAATACCTGCAACTGGTTTTTTAATTGGAACACCAGCATCCATTAGAGATAGGGTTGAACCACAGATAGATGCTTGTGAGCTTGAACCATTTGAAGATAATACTTCAGATACAACCCTAATTGTGTATGGGAAGTCTTTTTCATCAGGAAGCACAGGAATAAGCGCTCTTTCTGCAAGGTGGCCGTGACCAATCTCACGTCTACCTGGTCCTCTTAGAGGTCTTACATCTCCTACACAGAATGGTGGGAAATTGTATTGGTGCATATATCTTTTTTCAATATCTTCGATATTAAGACCGTCGATTAATTGGCTATCTGCTGGAGAACCTAATGTTACCACTGAAAGAACTTGGGTTTGCCCTCTTGAAAACAGTCCTGAACCATGTACTCTTGGGAGCACTCCTGCTTCAGAAGAAAGTTTTCTGATTTCTCTAAGATCTCTACCATCTGGTCTAATCTTGTCAATAGAAATCATTCTTCTAACTTCTTTTTTCATGATGTCATCTATCTTACGGTGGATTTCGTCTTCTGTTTCTGGATAGTCAGCAAGGAATTTTTCCCTAGCTTCTTCTTCTATCCTAAAGATATTATCTTCTCTTTCAGTTTTGTCTGTTGTCCTGATAGATGCTTTGATTTCTTCTTCAAAGTTTTCTGAAATAAGTCTATCAAGTTCACTTTCTTCGTGGGCTTCTACTTCTTTCTTTGGAAGACCGATATCATCGATTATTGTTTGAATAAAGTCAGAAATGTCGCCTATTTCTTCAAGAGCTAAAAGCATTGCTTCAAGCATTTCACTTTCATCAAGCTCGTTTGCACCTGCTTCTACCATGTTTATTGCACCTTTTTTACCAGCTACAGTTAGGTCTAAGTCTGATTTTTTTCTATCAACTTCGTTTGGATTTACAACTAGTTTGCCATCAACTTTTCCAACCATACAAGCACCAACTGGCCCATCAAATGGTATATCAGAGATACCTAAGGCGATTGATGCACCTATTGTAGTAAGGGCATCTGGTAGGTGGTCGTGGTCCATTGAAAGGACTGTTGCAATGATTTGTACGTCGTTGTAGTAGTTTTCTGGGAAAAGTGGTCTAAGTGGTCTATCCATTTGTCTTGCAATTAGGGTAGCTTCGTCACTTGCCTTGCCTTCTCTTCTTAAAAATCCTCCAGGGATTTTTCCAACTGCATAAAGCTTTTCTTGAAAATCGCAAATAAGTGGGAAGAAATCTATCCCTTCTCTTGGCTTTTCGCTTGCAACTGCAGTTACTAAAAGTGTAGTGTCCCCACTTTGTATAAGGCAGGCGCCATTTGCTTGTTCTGCATACTTTCCGATAGTTACCTCAAAGTCATATCCGTGTTTTGAAGTGTATTTGTAATTTTTGATCATCATCTCTCCTATATATAAAATAAGGCGGGAAAATCCCCGCCAAAATTATTAACCTCTTAGTCCAAGTCTTTCGATAATTGATCTATATCTATCAATATCATTGTCTCTTAAGTAGTTAAGCATACCTCTTCTACGTCTGATCATTTTGTATAATCCACGTCTAGAAGAATGGTCTTTCTTATTTGATTTTAAGTGTTCAGTTAAGTCAGCTATTCTTTTTGAAAGGATGGCTATTTGTACTTCTGGTGAACCTGTGTCTTTCTCGTCTAATTGGTATTCTTTGATTATTGCTTGTTTTTCTACTGCGTTCATAATTTCCTCCGTTATATTATATTCAGCTTTTGCCATGTATTAGTCGAGGTCTCAAATACCTAGCAAAGCTACCTTTTATATTATACACTCCTAATTTGATTTTGTAAAATCATTTTAGGTATTTTTCAATATAATCAAGACCTTCGATTTTATCCTTATCCATTTGAGCAATTAAGCTTTCTGCAGAATCAAATTTATAATCAGGTCTTAAAAATTCTATAAATTCTATCGATATATTTTCTCCATATATTGACTTGTTGAAGTCATATATATATGTTTCTATTTTCTTTTCATCACTTGTCTCAAAGGTTGGGTTTGAGCCGATGTTAGTAAGGCTATAGTGGTCTTCATTCCTAACATGGACCCTAGTTAGGTATACCCCATCTCTTGGGATTACATAAGGAAAAGATGGACTGAGATTTGCTGTTGGGAAATTTAGGGTCCTTCCCCTGTGTCTACCATGAATTACTTTGCCTCTGATTTTATAATATCTTCCAAGATATTTATTTGCCTTAGCTATCTTTCCATCTCTTACAAGTTCTCTTAAGTGGCCTGATGAGATTTTATCATGGTCATCTTCCATCTCAAAGTCTACTACATCAGTGTTGTAGGCAAAGATATCTTCATATTCCCTAAGTGTATCTACTGTACCGCTTGCCTTATATCCAAAACGGTAGTCATAACCCACTATTATTATTTTTGCATTTAATTTTTCAGCTATGATTGTCTTTATAAATTCCCTTGGGGATAGCTTCATAAAGTTTTCGTCAAAGTTTACAAGACAAAAAGTTTTAATTCCAAGGCCAGATAGGATTTCTACCTTATCTTCTAGACTTGATAAATATCTCTTATCATCCTTGACTGTTGTCTGACTATTTTCCTTAAAAAGAAGAATCGAAGGAGTATAGCCATATTTCTTTGATAAGTCTACGTTTCTTTTCATAAGTTTTTGGTGGCCTAGGTGGACTCCATCAAAATATCCAAGGGCAACTACCTTCTTCTCAAGATCCGGTAGGTCACTATTTAAATCATATATTCTTATCTGCTCTTTCATAAAATACTTTCTCCATTTTTAAGAAATTTTTGCCATTTTCACTATAATTTTTACCAAGGCCTATAAAGTCATCACCTGCATAGACTCTTATGCAATCATTGACTTTTTCTTCTACTTCTACGATTTGCCCGTTAACTAAGTTGTCCAGGTATCTTCTATCAAGGACAATCTTATCAAAATCTTTTAAGGCAGAATCTATAGGACGTAGTGCTTTTATTATATCATTTTTTTCAAGATTTAGGATGTCTTCACTTTTTATAGCATCTTTTATATCAAAGTCGCCTACCCTAGTCCTAACAAGTTCATCAACATAGGCGTATGTTCCTAATCTCTCTCCTATATCATCAACCAAGGTCCTTATATAAGTCCCCTTTGAGCAAGTAACTCTAATAGTCGCTTTTGGGAAATCAAAGTCTAAAAGCTTAATATCATATATAGTGACTTTCCTTCTTTTTCTTTCGATTTCTATACCTTCTCTAGCTAGGTCGTAGAGTTTTTTGCCATTAACTTTTAGGGCCGAATACATAGGAGGAATTTGTTCTATCTCCCCCTTAAAAGTATTCATAGCTTCTAAAAATTCTTCTTTACTTACTTTTTTATCAGATTTTTCGGTAATTTCACCTGCAGCATCAAGGGTATCTGTTTTTGACCCTAGAATCATTTCTGTTTCGTAGACCTTATCCTTAGTCATCATATAATCAGAAACCCTTGTAGCTTTTCCAACTACTATTGGTAAAACTCCGCTTGCTTCAAGGTCGAGAGTGCCAGTATGGCCGACCTTTTTCATATCAAGGGCACGCCTTACAAGGCTTACTACCCTTGCTGATGATATTCCCTTTTCCTTATTTATATTAAGGATACCTTTATGCATCTATTTCCTTTAAGATTTCTAGGGCTTTTTCACATGCAGCCTCTAGGCTTTCATCAAAGATTGAAAAGCCACTTGCCTTGATGTGGCCACCACCGCCATTTGCTCTAGCAACAGCAGCCACATCTGTTGTTTTACTTCTCATAGAAACCTTGTATTCTCCGTCATCGTATTCTTTTACAATCATCGATACATTGACTTCCTTAAGGTCCCTTAATTTATTAACAATTGATTCAGCATCACCCATTTGGACACCGTGTTTTGCTACCA